>JBJTCW010000156.1:0-5294 GCA_046092065.1 Candidatus Nitrosotenuis sp.
ATCGAATTACACAAATAAAACAGACAGAGAGAAAATTTGGCAAAATAACACTATCTGAAATAAAATCAAATCTAAACGAAGAACAATTTGGTAGTATAGTAAATCAGGCAAAAAAATACCTACACTCTGGAGACATATTCCAAGTAGTATTATCAAGAAGGTTTAGTTTCTCTGCATCTGGTGATTTCCTCCGTGTATACAAAGAATTACGAGAGCTAAACCCATCCCCATACCTATTTCACATGAAATTTGGGCAAAAAACATACATTGGCTGCAGCCCAGAAATGCTAGTCAGAGTTACAGGCGATGAAGTAGAGACATTCCCAATAGCTGGCACTAGAAAAATCACAGACGATGAGGCAAAAAACAAGCAATTAGAACAAGAACTATTATCAGACGAAAAAGAGATTGCCGAGCACACAATGTTAGTTGACCTAGGAAGAAATGATGTGGGACGAGTCTGCAAATATGGCTCTGTCCGCGTACCGGAACTGATGCAGATAAAGCGATTCTCACATGTGCAGCATATTGTAACTCATGTTGTAGGAACATTAGACAAAAACCAGGACATGTTTTCAGCATTTGAGGCAGTGTTTCCAGCAGGTACAGTAACTGGCGCTCCAAAGGTTAGGGCAATGGAGATAATCAATGAGCTAGAACCAGAAATCCGAGAGCAATATGCAGGAGCAGTAGGGTATTTCTCCAATAACGGCTGTTGTGATTTTGCAATAGCACTTCGCAGTATCTTCTTTGATGGCAATTCAGGATTTGTGCAGTCAGGTGCAGGAATTGTTATTGATTCAACACCTCAGGGCGAATTCAAAGAAACGGATCACAAGGCGGGCGCAATGCTATCAGCATTACAGGAGTCTACAAAATGAAATTCCTAATCATAGACAATTATGACTCATTTACCTATAACATTGCTCAGCTATTGGGTGAGCTAGGAGTAGAATCCGATGTCATCCGTAACGACAAGATTACACTACAAGAAATAGAGCAAAAAAAATATGATGCAATCATCATATCACCGGGACCTGGCACTCCAGAAGACAAGCGATACTTTGGAGTCTGCTCGGCAGTTATTAGAGAAATGGGTCCAAAGACACCAATTTTAGGAATCTGTCTTGGACATCAGGGAATTATACACGAATTTGGAGGCAAAGTAGTCAATGCAGGCTGCGCAAGGCATGGAAAAACTAGCCAAATAGAACATTATTCTGATTCGTTATTTTCTGGCGTACAAAATCCGTTTCGAGCTACTAGATATCATAGTTTGGTTGGCGACAAAACCATAATTCCAGATGTTCTAAAGATTACAGCTATCGCACAAGACGACGGAGAAGTAATGGGCGTATCGCATAAAGAATATCTAATTGAAGGTGTGCAATTTCATCCAGAATCAATTCTTACTACAGAAGGCAAAAAAATCCTACAAAATTTCATAGACAAGGTAAAAAAATGCTAGAAAACTATATCGCTCGACTCGAAGTCGGCGGCAACCTATCTGTTGAGCAAATGAATAACGCAATGGACTTGTTATTATCAGAAGGAACACCAGATAACGTCAAGGCTGTCTTTCTACAACATTTAACAAACAAGGGAGAAACAGACGAAGAACTATCCACAATGCTATCTAAAATGGAGGAATTCGGTCTACACATATCTCCAAAATGCTTCGGTACAATAATTGATGTCTGCGGAACTGGTGGAGACAAACTGCACACATTCAATATTTCCACTACTGCGGCATTTGTTATAGCAGCTTGCGGTGGAATAGTTGCAAAGCATGGCAATCGTTCCATGTCGGGAATTTCCGGCAGTGCGGATATTTTCAAGTATTTTGGCTATGATCTAAACGCAGAACCTAGTAAAATTACTGATATTATACAAAAACACAACATTGGATTCTTGTTTGCACAAAAGTTTCATCCAGCAATGAGATTTGTCGCACCTGCAAGAAAAATGCTTCAATCCAGAACCGCGTTCAATTTGCTGGGTCCATTGTGTAATCCCGCAGGCGTAAAAAACCAGCTAATAGGCGTGTTTTCTGAGCAATATCTGGAAAGAATTGCCAATATTTTACACAAAAAAGGAGCACAAAACATCATGACAGTTCACTCCCAAGATGGACTAGACGAATTATCCATAACATCAAAGAACAAGGTTTGTTTTTTACAAAACAATACAATAACAAAATCAACAGTTGATCCTCAATCTCTAGGATTACATCAAGGAGCAATCAAAGACTTGCAGATATCAACAAAACAAGAGGCAATTCAAGCTTTCATATCGGTACTTGATGGCACTGCAAATCAATCCATGACACAAATCACTGCGCTAAATGCGGGCGCTGGCCTTGTAGTTGCAAACATTGCCAAAGATATCCCAGAAGGATTACAAATTGCTACTGAATCAATACAATCCGGTAAAGCATTTTCTCATTTTGAGAATTTTGTCCGAGATTGCGGAGATTATTCCAAGATAAAGGAGGCTACACAGTGAGCACATTACAAAAACTGTTTGATAACTCTCACAAGGCAATCAAGGACGGAACATATGAAATATCAGAAAATATTCCAAAATCAGGTATCGACCTAATCCAATCAATACAAGAAAACAAGCATGCATCACTAATTACTGAAGTAAAATTCTCATCACCATCACTAGGAAAAATACGACAAAAATCAGACCCAGTACAGATCGCACAAGCAATGGTAGATGGTGGAGCTAAAGCACTATCAGTTCTAACACAACCATATCTGTTTGAAGGCTCGCCGCAATATTTCATGAACATACGAAAACAAGTCAAAATTCCAATGCTGATGAAAGACATCGTTGTGGATAAGGTGCAAATCGATGCAGCAAGAAAAATAGGTGCAGACTACATGTTACTAATACAGTCATTATTTGATCAAAACTTCCTCAAGGATATCGATGAATTCATTGACTATGGGCACAAAAACGGGCTCAAAGTACTGATAGAAGCGCACACAAAATCAGAATTTGCCAATTCCCTAAACACAAAGGCAGACCTTGTAGGCATAAACAACCGCAATCTAGACACCCTGAAAATCGACATTACCACCACAAAAACACTGCTAGAAGACAATCCCCAATCAAGAATAATAGTGTCTGAAAGCGGAATTGAATCCATACAGGACATCCAGTTCCTAAAGCAATGCGGTGCAGGCGCATTTTTAATCGGCTCTAGTATCATGAAGTCAGAAAATATTAAAGAGAACGTAAGGAGTTTGGTCAACGCGATATGAAAATTAAATTCCCCAAAGACGGTAGATTCGGTGAATTCGGAGGAAAATACATCCCAGAAACTCTAGTACCAGCAATAGAGGAGCTAGAGCAAAACTATCTAAAATACAAAAACGATCCTGATTTTAAAAAAGAGCTAAACTATTATCTCACAGAATATGCAGGTCGCCCAACACCATTATACTATGCAAAAAACCTCACCCAGAAAATCGGCGGAGCTAAAATCTATCTAAAAAGAGAAGACCTACTCCATGGAGGAGCTCACAAAATCAACAACACTCTGGGCCAAGCTCTACTTGCAAAAAGAATGGGCAAAACCAGAATTATTGCAGAGACCGGTGCAGGACAGCATGGAGTTGCAACTGCAATGGCATGTGCAGCTTTGGGCCTAAAGGCCGAAGTGTACATGGGCTATAAAGATACGATACGACAAAAGCTAAACGTTTTTCGAATGAATCTGTTAGGATGCGAGGTCCACGCTGTAAAGGCGGGCTCTCAAACACTAAAGGATGCAATCAATGAAGCCATACGAGACTGGATTACAAATGTCAAAGATACCTACTATCTTTTGGGCTCTGCAGTAGGTCCGCATCCGTATCCAGTAATGGTTAGGGATTTTCAGGCAGTAATTGGAGAAGAGATAAAACATCAGATAAAGGCCTTTGGAAAATCTACTCCAGATACAGTAATTGCATGCGTTGGCGGTGGCTCTAATGCAATTGGAACTTTCTATCCTTTGGTAGATTCAGATACTGAAATCATAGGAGTGGAAGCAGCCGGTCAGGGATTAAAATCAGGCAAGCACTCTGCTACGTTGTCGGCTGGAACAAAAGGCGTGTTACATGGCATGATGACATATCTATTGCAAGATTCCGAAGGACAAATTCAGGAAACCCATAGCATTTCAGCAGGATTGGACTATCCTGGTGTGGGACCAGAGCATTCCTATTTGAAAGATCAAAAAAGAGTCAAGTATGTTTCCGCTACAGATAAAGAAGTAATTGATGCATTTTTGATGCTAACACAAACTGAAGGAATCATTCCTGCTTTGGAATCATCACACGCTATTGCAGAAGCTATAAAGCTAGCAAAGAAAAGGCCAAAAACAGATGCCATAGTAGCTACATTATCAGGAAGAGGAGACAAGGACGTAGAGGTAGTCCAAGAACATGTCAAGAATTCAAAATAAGTTTGCCGAGCTGGAAAAGTCCGGCCAAAAAGCACTTGTCACGTATGTGATGGTCGGATATCCAAGTCACAAAGATACGCTATCTGCGGTACGCGGCTTGATTGAAGGCGGTGCAGATATCATAGAATTAGGATTTCCATTTTCAGATCCTCTTGCAGACGGCCCAGTAATCCAGCATGCAAGTACCATATCACTAGAAAAAGGAACCAAGATGGTACAATTTTTGAGCCTAGTAAAACAAATCAGAAAGGAAAGCCAGATTCCATTGGTACTAATGACATACACCAATATTTTGTACAGCAAAGGTTTTGAGAAATTCTTCAAGCTAGCAAAAGAGGCAGGCCTAGATGGATTAATCACACCAGACATGACTGTAGAAGAATCCAAAGAATATCTCAGGGCTGCAAAAAATGCAAAGCTAGACACTATATTTTTGGTATCGCCAAATACAAGCAAGGTAAGATTATTACAAATAGTAAAGCAGACTACAGGATTTTTGTACCTAGTAGCAGTGTTTGGAACAACAGGTGTGCAAAATAAAATCCAAAATTACACCATATCTGCACTAAAGGAAACCAAGAAAATTGCCAAGGGCAAAGTTCCAGTAGGAATAGGATTTGGCATATCAACTCCTAGTGATATCAAGTCATACGTAAAACACGGAGCAGATGCTGCAATTGTTGGCTCTGCACTGATAAAACTAATCGAAAAGACACCAACAAACAAAATCCAAAAAACAGTTGCCGGCTTTACTAGGCAATTAAAGTCTGCAACAAAATAAGCTATTTCGAGTACTTTCTCTTCATTATCAATAAAACCACATTCAATACTATAG
>JBJTCW010000157.1:0-2999 GCA_046092065.1 Candidatus Nitrosotenuis sp.
GTCATAGATTGGTTCGAATATATCGGACCACCCACTCCCCCGGCTCTAGCTGCTCTACTGAGGCTAAAGCTTGCAAAAGTTTTTGCTCTGATTGAATCGTCGGTTTCTGTTCCATTTTCACCTAGAGTGAATGGAGTACCAATTTTCATTGATGGAATTAGACTAACACTACCGGTTTTTACTTTCAAGTCTTCATCAACTCTGCTGTTTTTGTTAGCATCAGAGTCGGTGAGTGTGACTGTTAGTTTTTCACCAGAGTTCCATTCTGCATCAGCTAATTGTGTATTAAGTGATGCAAATCCTAATCCTATAACAAGACTCTTTGGAGTATCGTTATAGTCGATTGTTGCGGATGTTCCTCTCTTGGCGTTACTTGTGGTTTTTAGTATAGACACGTCTGACTCGTCATATGTACCAAAGACTCCAGAGTTTGGAGCACTTTCGGTGATGACTACTGGCTGTGTTGCTCCAACTGAAGATGATCTTGCAGTTGATGCAGAACCGCCACTGATTATTCTTGAGTCAGCGTTGTCTTGGATGAGTAATACATTTGTACCTGAGCCTTGCTTGTCAACGTTCATCTTAAGGATACCATTGTCGCCAAACATGAGGTCGGTTCTTTCTGTTGTGAATTCAGTTGTTAACAAACCATCACCTGCTACTGCACCATTCTCATCGAATGCTTGGTAGAAGGTTGTTGCGTTTGATTCTGATGTTCCGAACAGCCATGAATCTTCGTCTGTTGGGTCAATGTTCAGTTGCATATCCGTGATGGTTGCGTGTACTTGTGCACTTCGTGGGTATGTGGTTCTGTCAAGATCAAGTTTTGCAAGTTGATCAAAGTTAGCGTACTTTAGTGTCACAGATTGTTCTGGGCCACCTTTGTTGTACTGAACTTTAACATCACCACCGTCAGCGAAGTTGTATAGTTGGATAACTGGCCATGCCTTGGATGCAGCTACTGCGCTGAATCCAATTTGGCCTATTGGGACTGCTGAATTTCGGTTAAGAGTTTTGTTTTCTCTAACTACGTTGTTCAGGTCATCCGCGTTACGTCCAGCACCACTTTGGATATTAATACTTGAACATTGGGAGTCACTGATTGTAGTTTCTCCCTGGGTTCCTCCAGATGCGTTTGTTGCAATTGCAAAGCCGACTGTTTGTGTAAATGAAACGCCAAGTACATTGGAGCTTCTTCCACAAAATTCACCAAAGTCAAGTCCGGTAGCATTAGCAGTGGTTATTGCGCCGACAGTTGAGTCAGCAAGCTGAGCTTGTGCTCTGTCTGCGAAATAAGCATACCAGTTACCGTCCTGCATCTGTGCCATTCTCAGCTTGTTGCCGTTAATGGTCACATCTGGCTCACCTTTTGCTTCGCCAGTTTCATTGATGTCATCATCCAATACAATTACTTCGATGACCATTGGTCCTGCGAAGCTGTTTTGGAATTGTGATGATTCAGCCGATACGTACAAGTTTGCATTTGCTGCTGCTGCTTCCGGCATTGTGCTTGGAGCAAATGCAGTGAAGCCAGCGGCTAGCATAATTGTCATTAATGTAAGACTAGTTATTTTACGTCCTATCTCGTTGTTCATGTTATTGATTTTTCGTTTAAAATTTAGTATATAAGATTAATGGACAATTTATCCACAATTGCCAGGTTTTTTGTAAGAATTTTACGCATAATTATAGTCCGATCCAATAATTTGATCGCATCTTGTAATTCTTACATTTTTTGCCGTATTTTTATCAGTACCCTGCGTTAATTAAAAAAATCCTTCCCTATTTTTTGAATTATTTATTGAATTATTTAATGATCCTATGCGTATTCATGATATTTTTGTAAGCCAGAACTAAATTGGTATTGTTTCCTTTTTGCTTAGGAGCTGCTTGTACAACAAGACAGCATCGTTTTCGTCCTTGGGTCCAACTATAACAGCCGAGCCTCTTTTCATAAAGTTCACAGACAGATCGTTTGTCCTCATTGAAAGTCCAAGATCGCCTTGGTTCTCAATTCTAAACTCTAATGATTTTGCAAGATTTGTGATTTTGTCCACATCTATTTCGAATTTCTGTGTAGGTGTAATGGAGAAGGTTCGCTTTCCCCTGTTTCTGCCGCAGAGCTCCTCAATTATCAGCTCCTGTTTTGGCGCAGATTCTGCTTTGCCGTTGCCACAGACAGAACATTCTTCTGCCCTAAATGTTCTAGTCATAGTAAAGTCCAGGGTTTCAAGATCAATGTGCAGTATTTTGTCAGAGAGACTTGGATTTTTGCCAAGAATTATCTTGACTGCTTCTGCTACTTCGATTCCTCCAACTATGGAAAGGATTGACGGGTGCACACCCTCTATACTGCAGGTAGGCATTGATTCCTCATCCAGTGCTGGAAACATGCATGAATAACACGCGCTTTTCCCAGGAATAATAGTAAATGCCTGTCCAGACACTCCCACTGCGGCGCCAGTCACAAATGGAATGTTTTTTTCAACACATGCCTTGTTTAGCGCATATCTCGCATTGACGCTATCTAGTGCATCAATTACAACGTCGCATCCTTCCACCGCATCTATGGCAGTATAATCATTAATTGAAATTGGAAGCGATTCGATTTCCACATCAGGATTTAGTTTTTGTAGTTTTTTTGCAGCAACTTCGACTTTGACTTGTCCCACATCGGATTCGTCAAACATTGTTTGTCTGTGTAAATTAGATAATTCAATGACATCCCTGTCTATGATTCGAAGTTTGCCAATTCCCATAGCGACGAGCCTAGTAGAATTGGATTTCCAAGGCCGCCGGCGCCGACTACGCAAATTTTTGCAGAGCGCAGTTTTAGCTGTCCCTGATAGCCAATTTCTTCCAGCATTATCTGTCTGGAATATCTGTCGATTTCCTTGCTGGATAATTCAGATCCTCCTGCCACTGCAGGAAGGATGTAGACTTCGTCTCCATCTTTTAGTACAGTGTTCATTCCACCTGAGAATCTCGCATTCTTACCA
>JBJTCW010000158.1:0-6183 GCA_046092065.1 Candidatus Nitrosotenuis sp.
ATATGAGACTCCAGCCGCATTGTGCCTAATTGAAGCACATTCTGATTTAGAAAAAATGGTCCACACTAAACACCAAAACAAGTTCAAGAGTTTAGTAGACCAAGAATGGACGTGGCTTGCCTATTCCGGTTTATGGCAAGACCCACTAAAAAAAGACCTGGACAAGTTCATCGACCAGTCCCAAAAGGTGGTAACTGGAACTGTAAAGCTAAAACTGTACAAAGGAAGCTTCCGAGTGGTTGGAAGAAAATCCAAGTACTCTTTGTATAGTCATGACATTGCAACCTACGGCAAGGGCTCTGCCTTTGATCAAAGAAAGGCAACAGGCTTTGTTGAATTGTGGGGATTGCAAACAACAGAAGCTAATAAATTATCAAACAAGAGGTGAGAAGGATCGTAATGAATTGTTTAGAATGTGACGCAGGAATCAACATCCCGGATGATGCAGCAGTTGGAGAGATAGTCTCTTGCCCAGAATGTGGCGCAGACTTTGAAATCGCAACTAAAAGCGGCTCAAACGTATCACTAAAACCTGCAGAAAGCGTAGGCGAAGACTGGGGAGAATAGTTGTCCAAGTTTTGTATCGTCTTTGACAGGATAAGGCTAGAGGAGAAGATGCTCCAGGATGCCTCAAACACGCTCGGACACGATACAATAATGCTGGACGCAAAAACAACCCAGTTAAGCACAGAAAGCAAACGCACCGATGTACAAGTCGGTGACGTTGTCCTAGAAAGATGTGTCAGCTATTTTCGAGGCTTGCACTTTACCTCTTGTTTAGAATTTTTAGATATTCCAGTGATTAATTCACACAAAGTCGCTGACAATTGCGGTAACAAGATGGTCACATCATTATTGTTGAAAAAAGCCGGCGTTCCTACACCAAAAACATACTTTGCATTTTCTTCCGAAGAGGCAATGAATTTGATCAATAAAGTCGGCTATCCAATTGTGATAAAGCCAGTAATTGGAAGCTGGGGCCGTGGTGTAATGCCATTGCGCGACAAAGACACCACTGAAGCAATCATAGAAATGCGCGATATCGAAGATGGCTCACACGACAGAATTTACTATTTACAAGAAATGATTGACAGACCGCCACGTGATATTAGAGCAATTACAGTAGGTGACCAGGTAATAGCTGCGATGTATAGAAAATCTCAAGGTGACTTCAAGACAAACATTGCGCTAGGTGGAGACCCAGAACTGTGTGAGATTACAAAAGAAGTAGAAGACATTTGCCTCAAAGCATCAAAAGCTGTTGGCGGTGGAATTTTAGGAATTGATCTGATGGAGGATAAGGCTCGCGGCCTAGTATGCCACGAAGTAAACAATACCGTGGAATTCAAGGGACTAGCCAGAGTTGCCAAGAAAAACATTCCTCAAGAAATGGTAAAATTTGCAGTTTCTCAAATCAGAAAATAATCACATCAGCAAATCAAAGAGCATCTAAATCCATCATACTATTTCAGAAACATTAGGAATTATTGTAAAGGATTCGATAACTCCTATGTAATTGCAATTCTTGCAAATATAGAACACAGTTCCATCTGGATGACGTGCAAATTCTTTAGTTTCTGCTTTAGGACAGTTCGGCCTCCTCGAATCATGTCTGGTACTCATAAATCACAGATACAAAATTTGTATAAAAGAACGATTCAGTATCTCAAAATCGCATTCAAAAAATAGTTCTAACCACTTTTTGATGCGTATTTTCTCCTATACTTGAGATACCGATAGTGTTCTTTTTGGTATTGCAGATAATCAGAATGGTTTTTCTGGCGATTTTTTGAAATTCTCTCGATTACGGATTTTTTGTTTTTTGTATACCATTTTCTGTACGACTCTTTTAGCTTCTCCTTGAACGCCGGGTCTTTTTTGTAGCGACTCCGGTTATAGTCTGCTTTTCGTTTTTTTACCAAATCGCGATCAGATTTTGCCAACAAAAACTGAACTATATGAAATTGAATAAATTTTTTTCTAAATCAGAATGTGCTTCAATTAGGCACAATGCGGCTGGAGTCTCATATACTTCTCTTGATTTGATTCCAACCACTCTATCTTCAATATGATCAACTATACCGACACCGCACGAGCCTGCTACTTGGTTTACGTATTCGATTAGCTTAATCGGCGATAATCTCTTTTTGTCAACTGCAACTGGGATTCCTTGCTCAAATTCTATTTCCAGATATTTTGCCTTGTCTGGAAGATTCTTTGTCTTTACCCAGATGAATGCATCATCTGGTGGCTCATTGTATGGGTCTTCTAGGTTTCCGCCTTCTATTGCTCGGCCCCAAAGGTTTTGATCAATTGAAAATTTCTTTGATACTGAATCAATTGGAATTCCGTGTTTGTTTGCAAACTCTAATTCTGTTGTTCTGTCTAGGTTCAAGTCTCGGATTGGTGCTATAATTGGAAGATTGGAACCAGAACCAAATGTAACATCAAATCTTACTTGGTCATTTCCTTTGCCTGTGCAGCCATGAGCTAGAGCATCGACTTTTTCTTTTTTTGCTATCTCTAGGACTTTTTGTGCGATTAGTGGCCTAGCTAGCGAAGTTGCTAAACAGTATTTGTTTTGGTATAATGCGTTTGCCTTGATAGATGGATGTATGAAATCATCGACAAACTCTTTTTTTGCATCTATATTGTAATGGCGTAATACTCCGAGGTTTTTTGCCTTGGCAGCGATTTTTTTCTGGTTGCTTCCCTCACCTACATCTATTGTTACTGTAATGACATCCATGCGATGTTTTTCTTGTAAATATTTGATTACGACTGAGGTGTCCAGTCCGCCAGAAAAAGCAAGTACTGCCTTTTGTTTCATTAGAGCTTTTTCGTTGAATGATTTGCATTTATCCTTTTTGCTGATCGAATTTTGGAATCCAGAAATTTTTTCATTCCACAAGTTTGGAAAAAATCTTGAGCCCCGACATTAGCTAAAGCTGAAGCTAAATTCCGATCAATATTTAACCGAATTTTCATAACGCTGTTTTATGAAAATCCTGCCTTTAGCTGGTGTTGCAGCTTTGGCAATCGTTATGATTTTAGTAGTTTTGAGCGTGGTTTTGCCTTCAGAATCTGACAAAAACCAAGTTCGGGTTGTGTTTTTTGCAAATATTTCTCATGCCGCGCCTATTGTGGGATTGGAAAATGGGTATTTTGTCGATCAGCTTGGAGGTACTACCATCAAGACAAAAATTGTCGATAGCGGACCTGAAGCAATTGAGGCCTTGTTTGCAAATTCTGCTGACTTGGCATATGCCGGACCTGCTCCGTTTGTGAATGGTTATGTCAAATCTGGAGGACAGGGAATCAAGATTCTGTCTGGTGCGGCATTCAACGGTGCAAGCTTTGTTGTGCAACCAGACTCGAATATTGTCAATCCATCTGACTTGGCTGGAAAGAAAATTGCTGCTCCATTTGTTGGAAATACACAAGATGTTTCATTGAGGAATTATCTGACACAAAATGGGCTGCAATCTGCAGAAAAAGGCGGAAATATCATTATCTATAATATCGCAAATGCGGAAATCAATACAATTTTTGCCAAAAAGGAAATTGATGCGGCCTGGGTTCCAGAGCCGACTGCTACAATGCTTGTTGATAATCTGGGCGGAAAACGACTGTTCCAAGAACAAGAGTTGTGGCCTGAAAAGAAATTTCCATCAGTTGTATTGATTGGACGGGCTGATTACATTGAAAAGCATCCAGATATTGTAAAAAAATGGTTAGTTGCTCACCAGCAATCAATCGACTGGATTAATCAAAATCCCGATCAGACAGAATCAATATACATCAAATTCTACAAATCTCATACGGGTAAGACACTAAAGTCAAACATTGTTCATGATTCGTTTTCCAACATTGTCTATTCTTCTGATATTGATGCCAAATCAATCAAGATTTTTGCTGAGCGTGCGTACTCTTTGGGATATCTAGGCAGAAACGGCTACAATCTGGATGACATTTATGCAAAGGCTGTGGAGGCTAGTCCATGGCAAAACTAGAGGCACAAAATATTGTAAAGTACTTTGAGCACGATGGAAAACCCCTGAAGGCACTTGGCGGGGTCAGCTTTACAGTAGAAGATGGCGACTTTGTGTGCTTGGTTGGGCCATCTGGGTGTGGCAAGTCTACATTTCTGAGAATTGCTGCCGGATTGCAAAAGCCAGACGAAGGCCAGATTTTACTAGACAATAGACCGATTACAAAAACAGGACCCGACAGAATAATGGTGTTCCAGGAAGGTGCACTATTTCCGTGGTTAAAGGTTCGCGACAATGTTGAATTTGGCTTGAAAATTGCTGGAATTCCTGAATCTGAGCGACGGGAGATATCTGACAGATACCTGGACATGATGCAGCTATCAAAATTTGCCAATTCGTATACATATCAGCTATCCACAGGTATGCGACAAAGAGTGGCAATAGCTAGAGCTTTGGTAATGGATCCTGAAATATTACTAATGGATGAACCGTTTGCTGCACTGGATGCGCAGACTAGAGATTTGTTGCTAGTAGAAATGCAAATGATCTGGCAAAAGACGAAAAAGACCATAATATTTGTCACACATAGCATATCAGAATCTACTATACTTGGTAACAAGGTTGTAGTGTTTACACACAGACCGTCAACGATTAAGAAAATTATTCCTATAGACTACAAAAGACCTAGATTAGTGGATGACGAAGCTTTGATTCCATACCAAAAAGAGATCTCTGCATTGTTGCGACCTGAGGTAAAAGCAACGGAGGACAAGTCATGAAGATAAATTCTGTCGGCAAGAAAATTGCATTCTATGTGGGTATTGTGGTGGTATGGCAGATACTATCATCTGCAAATATCTGGCCAAACAGCGTCTTTCCCAGTCCATATGATGTGGGGCAGGACTTGTGGTTTGGTGCTATTGATGGCACATTATGGATTGGTATCGGTACTAGCCTTTGGAGGCTGGCAGCTGGCTTTACAATTGCAGCTATAGGCGGTATTGCGCTTGGAATACTGATGGCGCGAGTCAAGACGGTAAATGAGACAATTGGCTCTATTGTATTGGGATTACAGTCAATACCTTCTGTTGCATGGGCTCCATTGGCTATTGTTTGGTTTGGGCTGACTGATGCAGGAATTATCTTTGTTACAGTAGCTGGTGCATTGTTTGCAGTTACTATAAACACGTATACTGGTGTCAAGAGCATTAATCCTGACTTTATTGCAGCTGCCCAGAACATGGGTGCCAAAGGCGAACAGCTTGTAACCAAGGTCTTGATTCCGGCCGCATTTCCATATTTGATCACTGGATTCAAGCAGGGATGGGCATTTGGATGGCGTGGTGTTATTGGTGCAGAATTATTGTTTTCGTTTTTAGGATTAGGATTTTTGCTAAATGTTGGACGACAGCTATCTGATGTGTCTCAGGTGATTTCTATGATGTTGATAATCATGATAATTGGTATTGTCATTGATGGTCTAATCTTTAAGAGATTGGAGGATAAGGTCATGGCAAGATGGGGATTAAGATAATCTGGTTTTATTATTCTAATTTTATTTTGCTTCTAAGATTTATTGATTAAATCCTGTTTCATCTTTGTAAATTCTTCTTCTGTTATCAAGCCTTTTTGTCGTAGATCTGCAAGTTTAGTAATTTCATCTGCAATTGAAACATTTGATTGAATAACAACTTTATCTTTGGTAGATCGAGCTTTTTGAATCCCATCTCGTATTATGTTGGCTAAAGATTCAGCTTTGTCCTTAGGAATTCCTTCAATTAGGCCATCTTGTTCTTCTCTTCCCCACGAAATGAGTCCTAGACCGCTAGTTTGCCTTCTTCTTCCAGTTGAAGCGAGACCTGGCATCGTTATCGCAATAGTTGATGACAATACTCCTTTCTCGACTCTGACTCCAGTAATGTCTACATAGTAAAATGACTCTGTTGACTCTCTTAATCCGAGCATAGTCGGATTTCTAATTATGATTCTTTTAGTTGTGGCGAAAATCGTGTTTGGAGTTAAGATTGAAGCACCACCAGGCCTTATCCGTGACTGTGTCGCAGATAACAAAACAGATTCATCAGAATCCAACATTTGTTTTATTTTCTCAATTTCTGATGGAGATACATCATCTTTGTTATCTCTGATGCCAAAAACGACACATGAATAGTCTATGAATATTATTTAAAGT
>JBJTCW010000159.1:0-4292 GCA_046092065.1 Candidatus Nitrosotenuis sp.
TCCGTATGTTGAAAAACAAACATTGGGAAAAGAAGATCCCAAAAAGAAGCAAAAAAAATTTCTTGGTAACAACTATCCATTACTCCTTTCAAAATACAAATCTGCTATAGCTGCTACTACGTTTTATCCTACTACCAAGTATTGGGAAACAGCATGTGCTGGCTGTATGACCTTTATGGAAGTTACCGATCTTAATTATGGCGATTATCTTGGATTTATAGACAAAAAAACTGCTATATTCATAAATGAAAACAATTACCGTGATAAATTCCAAGAATATTTACAAAATCCTGATGATCCAAAGTGGGCAAAAATTGCTAATGCAGCAAGAAACTATGTATTGAACAACCTGACAAATGACCATGCGGTGAAATCCTGGGTAGCATTGATGAAGGAAGTCATCTAGATAGTGATCAAATGATTAAAACAGTGATAACTGCTGGAGGAATAGGAACAAGATTACTTACTGCCACTAAGGAAATCCCCAAAGAAATGCTTCCAATTTATGCATTAGATTACAAAGGAGACATCTGTATGAAACCATTGTTTGAGCAGATTTTCCACCAAGCATTTGTTATGGGAATAAGAAAATATTGTGTAATAGTTGGGAAGCAAAAGAGAACAATAGAAGATCATTTTACTCCGGATTCTCTTTTTATTGACAATATGTTGGCAAAACAAAATGCAGTTGTGAATGACTTGAAGATTCTCTATAACCGAATTGCAGAATCTTCAATACATTGGGTAAATCAACTTGGAATACATGGATTTGGTCATGCCGTACTTATGGCTGAAACCTTTGTGGGAAATGATGAATTCATAGTGCTAGCTGGAGACACATTAATTCTTTCTAAAAGTAAATCACCCTTACGAAAAATCATTGACACAAAACTGGAGGGAGAATATGACGCAGCAATTCTAGTTAGAAAAGTCTCTGATCCTAGGGCATTTGGTGTGGCGACTCTTTCTAAGGAAAATAATGAATTGATTATAAAAAAAGTTGTAGAAAAACCAAAGCATCCGAAAACAAATATCGCAATAATGCCAGTGTATCGATTTAAACCGTCCATATTCTCAATGTTAAAACAAATCAAATATGGAAAAAACGAATTGCAGCTAACTAGCGGTATCCAAAAATTAATTGATAATGGAGGAAAAGTCAAAGCCATCATGTTAACTGAATCTGATATTGTACTGGATGTTGGTACCCCACATTCATTCTATGAAGCGCAACAACTCTCAATGAAAAACGTGAAATTAAACCCGCGATAAACCTTAAGGAATACTCTTATGAAACAACCAAACAAAATCATTGTAATTGGCATGGGGTTTGTTGGATTAACTCTTGCCATATTTCTTACATCAAAAAAATTCAATGTAATTGGAGTTGATACTGATCAAAACAAGCTGAATACTCTACTGCAAGGCTCTACCCCATTTTATGAGCCTGGATTGGAAAGTGCACTAAAAAGTTCTCTAAAAAAATACCTGTCATTTACTAACAACTTGTCTAGCGTTGATGCTGCGGACATTGTGTTTGTAACGGTTGGAACACCGCCTATGAGAGATGGAAGTATAGACCTGAGATACATAAAATCATCAACTAAACAGATATCAGAATGGTGCAACAATAATCACATACAACCTGTAATCGTATACAAAAGTACGATACTTCCGGGAACATTTGAAAATGTAATCAAACCAATTTTAAAATCTCTATCAGAAAATACTACGGTTAATCCAGAATTTTTAAGAGAAGGTTCTGCCTTGCAAGACACAATCCATCCACATGTAATAGTAATTGGAGGAAAAGAAAAGCCTGCTTTGTCGCTAAAAAGATTCTATCAAAAAGTCTATGCACAAAAGATTCCCATAAAAACAACTAGTGCAACAACTGCCGAACTCATAAAATACGCCAACAACTCTTTTCTGGCAGCAAAAATCAGCTTTATCAACACGATTGCCAACATATGTCAAAGATTTCCAGACACTAATGTGGATGACATAGCTGAAGCTATAGGGCTTGATCCACGCATAGGAAATCTGTTTCTCAAAGCTGGGCCTGGGTATGGCGGATCATGTTTTCCAAAAGACGTACAAGCACTACTTTCGTTAACTAAAAATCTTGGCACAGGATCTGATTTCCTAAATGCTATACATAAAACCAACATACAGCAAGCTGAGATGGTTTTGAAATTAATTACCAAGCATGTAAAATCGTTGAAAAACTCAAACATTTCGATATTGGGTTTGGCATTCAAGGAAAACAGTGATGACATTAGGGAATCCGTATCAATTAGCTTGATAGAAAAGCTCTTGGCAAAAAAAGTAAACGTCAGGGTACATGATCCACGTGCAATTGATAATGCAAAATCCGTATTCAATAACAAAGTAATGTATTGTACTGATGTGTCTGACTGTCTAAGAAGCTCGGATTGTGCTGTACTTCTGACCTCATGGAAACAATATCTATCATTGGGAAAAGAATTCTCAAAAATGAGAAATCCAATCTTGATTGATACTAGAAGATTATTAGCAAACAAAAAACTTCCTGTAAAATATGTTGGCCTAGGAATTGGTAATGAAATTGTCAGCTGAAGAAATTATTAACATTCTGCAAAACATAGGTTCTGATAGTTTCACATCAAAATCAATTCTAGTGACTGGCGGAGCGGGTTTCTTGGGTAGCTGGTTATGTGACGTGTTTTCAAAAAATAACGCAGATATCACATGTTTAGATAATCTCTCAACTGGGTTATTATCAAACATTGAACATCTTAACACGAGTCAAAAATTCGCTTTTGTAAATTCTCATGTAGATGACCAAATTAAAACATCAAAAAAATTTGATATAATTATTCACATGGCTAGCAGGCCATCTCCAGATGATTATGTGAAATTTCCAGTAAGCACACTTGATGCAAACTCAAAGGGAACTTATAACATACTTGAGCTAGCAAGAAAATTTGATAGTACTGTCTTGTTTGCATCTACATCAGAAGTTTATGGTGATTCGCAAATCATTCCAACCCCAGAAACCTATTGGGGAAATGTAAATCCGATAGGCATTCGTTCCTGTTATGATGAAGGTAAAAGATTCTCTGAATCGCTTCTTATGGCGTATAATAGACAGTATGGGATAGATACTAGAATTGTAAGAATCTTCAATACGTATGGACCACGAATAAGAGCTGATGGTGCTTACGGTCGTGCATTGCCGAGATTTATCTTGCAGGCCTTAAAAAATGAAAAGATAACAATTCATGGTGATGGATTGCAAACGCGATCGTTCTGCTATGTAACTGATACAGTAGAAGCCATACTCAAATGCGTTTTGAATAAAAAAACAACTACACCAATTAATGTAGGTAATCAACAAGAAATTACTATAATAGATCTAGCAAAACAAATTGTCGCAAAATGTAACAGTAAATCGCAAATAATTCACCTGCGAAGGCCGCCAGATGATCCTCAAAGAAGATGTCCAGACATAACACTTGCAAACACCGTATTGAATTGGAAACCTCAGATAACTCTTGAACATGGGTTGGAAAAGACAATAACGTGGTTTAAAAATCGTATATGATCTGATTCTATTCTATAATGGTTAATTTTGTTCTATCTAGAAACTCATCTGTGTTCTTTATGGCAAGTAAATTCTCTCCGATGGGAGAATAACTATCTGCAACTTTTATGATTTTATTTTCTTGAATTTTAAAAATAGTAAATCCAAGAGATGTGAGTAGAGTAAAAACATCTTGATATGTATATTGGTAATTTTTATACAGTTTGTCTGACGCCTCAAAGTAGACACATTTTGTTTTTTTGAGAACATTTTTTGCACCAAGAATAACGAATTTCTCATATCCCTCCACATCTATTTTAATAAGTGCGAATTCTAGCTTATTATCAATAAAATCATCAATTTTCTGCTGGCGTAATTTTATTCCCTCATCATCAATTCTGACACTATTCTGATCGTCAGATTTCATATCTGAAAAACTTTGTAACTGGTTTTCATTACCTGCTATAGTTTTAAATCACATCCACATTTTCTAAGAATGATGGATAACATCGAGCTACTTTTAGTACTAAATTCAAAAATCATTGACACTGTAGTGAGTCTATCAAAAAATAAAGAACTCTCAAAAGAAGAATCGAAAAAACTTTCTGAACTGCAAGAAGAACTAAACAAACATATCTCAAAACGTTTGATTGGTACAAAAAAGTGATCTAATGCAAAAATCAAAGGATATAGTAGCAGGACTAGGAGAAATCGGAACTCCTATACT
>JBJTCW010000160.1:0-1752 GCA_046092065.1 Candidatus Nitrosotenuis sp.
TCTCTCTTGCACCAATTGAAAGACCAGGACTTGGATTCTTTGGCAAGGTAAGCGGCCTTTTGATAATCGGCCCAACATTATTCCTGATAGCATCATCATTTATCCAAAAAATTGTTGGTGAGCAAAAGGTGCGACGCTATGCTGCATTGTTTTTAATTGCCACAATACTTGCCGGAGTCGGAATACTATCTACAAACGTGTTTAGCATGCCTAGCTTTAGATACCTTAATGCAGTAAATCCATTTTTGACCACACTTGATCCGTTAACTGACTCTGTAGCAGAGCACGCCACAACCATGATTTTTGCGTCATTTTTATTCAATTCTGTTTTTATGGTGTTTGCCGGAATCGGGATCTGGCTTATCTTTAAGAATCTCACAAATGTCGCAAATCAGCGAAGAGACGTACAAGTATTTTCACTAATCTTCGGCCTTCTTGGCGTATACATCAGCTCCGCATTCATCAGACTAGAATTGTTCTCATCTCTCGCACTTGTGATATTGGGTTCTATCGGCCTAGCATTATTGACAAAAGAAATTTTCAAACCCGCAAGGCAGGAAAGTAAGAAACTAGTCAAATCCCATCCAAAGACGATCAAGATTTCATTTATTGTTGTAATTACAATATTTCTGATCACACCAATGATGGTGCCAGTAAGTGCTAACTGGGTAAATGGCGCAAAGGTACCACCAACAATACTGAATGGCGGAACCAACTTTAACATTGCAACAAATGATTGGCTTGATGCAATGGTATGGCTTAAAGAAAACACACCAAGTGATGCAGTAATAGCTTCGTGGTGGGATTATGGTTACTGGATATCTACACTAGGTGAACGTAAATCGCTTGCTGATAATTCTACATTGATCGATTCAAGAATTCAGAGAATTGCTCAAGCATTTATGAGCACGCCTGACCAAGGATGGAAAATACTACAAGAAATAGACGCTGACTATGTTTTGATCTATGTGGCAGCACAGAGAATCAACACTGAAGATCCTCCACTATTCTTTGTCCAGGGTGGTGGTGATGAGAGCAAAAAACAATGGTTTATGAGAATTGGTGGTTTTGATGCTCAAAAATTTCTATATGATGATGGTATGAGTTCTACTCCAGAATTTTGGGATAACACTCTACTTGGTAGAATGATACCATTTACTGAATATGGCTATGTTGATCTTGCAAGCCAGAGACAAGCCGACGCTTATGTTTCGGGATTCACTCCAGTGTATTTTGGTGACATCAAGTATCCAAAAGAAGGAAACGGTCCATTAAAGCTAGTGTACATGTCTCCCGGCTTTTTCATTAAAGAATCTGGACCAATCAACGGTGTTCTGATTTATGAAATAAACAAGGACTATGTACCATCAGAAGCTCCAATCGCACCGGCCACTACACCAATAGCACCCATTGAAACTCCAGAGTCGAGTAATCCCATTGCAACAATATCGACAAACTTTGGTGACATTGTAATTGAACTAAATCCAGAAATCGCACCAAAAACGGTTGCAAATTTTGTAAAACTAGCTGACTCGGAATTCTATGATGGAACAATATTTCACAGAATCATATCCACATTTGTAATACAGGGAGGAGACCCAAATACAAAGGACCAGCCACCAGGAACATGGGGAACTGGTGGACCAGGCTATAGCATAGATGCGGAAATTAGTAATCTCAAGCACATAAAATATGTAGTGTCGATGGCGCGCGGTACCGACATCAACAGCGCAGGATCACAGTTCTTTATTA
>JBJTCW010000161.1:0-8100 GCA_046092065.1 Candidatus Nitrosotenuis sp.
GTAATAATTGATTTTACGCCCTGCTTTTGTATCCAGTTTATCTCTTCTATTGTAGTCGGGCCGACTACAATAGAAGAGATAAACTGGATACAAAAGCAGGGCGTAAAATCAATTATTACAATGACAGAATATGGCTTGCCGCAAGCTTGGGTTGACGGAATGCAATATATTCATGTACCTACCGAAGATTTGACAGCCCCAGACATTGACAAGATAGATTCTACAGTTGATTATATTGCAGAGCGAATAAAAAACAAAGAACCAGTAATGGTTCACTGCGCAGCCGGTATCGGTAGAACAGGAACTATTTTGGCTAGCTATCTCATAAAATACAAAAAAATGTCTGCAAAAGAGGCAATCGAGCTGGTAAGAAAGGAAAGGCCTGGCTCTATCCAGTCAACGTCACAAGAAATAGCAGTGTCCAGCTATGAAAAATTCCTAAAATCAAAATAAGATTATTCTGGAATAGATATAGTGTCTAGTTTGCCATCTACAATTTTGACGAACAGAAATCTATTGTCCTTGAAAATTATAGTGACCCCGCCTTCTGCGTCCGGTTCCTCTACTTCCAAAACTGGCTGACCCATCAGGCCGTCGTATTTTGCCATAGTATAATGCAAAAAATTCTTGCTTATAATTTTTTAATTTACGGTTATCTCGATTTCTTTGGAAGAACCTTTAGCGTCGCCAGAATCAGTCCACAGGTGTTTTTGCCAGGATGTCCAAGCTTCTGCGCTGATCTTGTGTTTGCCAGATCCTAATTCAGATGCTTTAATCGTGATTCTTTCGTTGAAATCAAGCATTTCGGCTTTGGTCTCTTCTTCTGTTAGTTTGATGAATGGCTCAAAGTTCTTTGCTACTTGAACCCAGACACGTTTTTCCTTCATTGGATTTACTAATTTGGGATTGCGTGTCCAGAAAAACGATGCCTTACGATAAGTGTCAATGTCTTTGAGTTCCTTTTTTCTAAATCCGCCAGCTGCTACTTTGATTCCATATTTTAGCTTGAATAGATTATCATATTTGTTGTAGGCGTCTGTCCAGTTTTTCTCATTGAACGCATCTCGCAGATCGCCCTGAATTTTAAACGACGCAACTAGTACAATATCGTCGGATTTCTCATATGCCGGCTTGTCCGCTGTCAGGACTATTTCGGTTATCGTGCTTCCCATGCTGACGATGATTTATATCCACAATAAGTGGTTTTCCGATAGAATGAACGTACAAGTAGTCAAGTCATCCCCAAAAGAGACCGAACTGGCTCTGAAAGGCACCGATATCGGTACTTTGTATATAGTCCAGCACGAACTGCTCAAGGACAACCAGGTTGACTTTGCAGGTGTTATTCTTAGACATCCATTGACTGCTGAATACAGAATGCGTATCAATTCTTCCAAGGGCAGCCCTCTAAAGGAAGTCGAAAAGGCAACAAAAATTGCAATCGAGTCAGCCCAAGAACTAAAGCAACTAGTACACTCTAAAATTAAAGGTGCTTAGATGCAATTTTGCCCCAAGTGCAGTCTGCGGTTAAAGAAAGGTACATGCACAAAATGCGGATATTCTGAAACTGCAAAAGCTGAAAACAAAAAATCTACATCCGAAATGGACAAGTCATTTACTGTTTTTGATGAAAATGACGGGAAGGAAACCTTGCCAACAATCAAAAAGGATTGTGAAAGGTGCGGAAACGACGAAGCAGTCTGGTGGATGCTACAGACAAGATCTGCAGATGAACCTACTACGCAATTTTATCGATGTTCAAAATGCGCGCACACTTGGCGTGACTATTCATAAAAAATAACGTTTAACTGGAAGCGAACGGTCAATTAGCTAAATGGTGTTTTCTGCAAAGACAAGCGGATCAGATGAATGGAAGGCAATTTTATCAGCAATTTCCACTCTAGTTGAAGAGGCGACATTTGAGGCAACAGTAGAAGGAATAAGCTTTCGCGGAATGGACCCATCCCATGTAGCACTAATTGACATTTCCTGGCCAAATTCTGCATTTGAAAAATACGAATGCGATGGCCCAATAAAGTTCGGCGTAAGAATTGATGAATTCTCAAAACTAATCAAAAGATCAGACAAGACAGAATCAATCCAAATTAGCATAGCAGACAGCATGTTGCTCATAATAATTGGCAAAAACAAGCAATACAAAATGCGACTAATCGAATCATCGGCTACTGACACACCACTGCCAAAAATCCCATATGATGCAAAGATTGGTCTTGCAAATACTCTATTTGATAAAATTCTAGGCGATGTCCAGGTAGTATCTGATTATCTCACAATAAAGACGGATGAGTCAAAGGCGGAATTCTCTGGCAAGGGCGATTCTGGAGAAGTTCTCATATCATTGCAAAAACAGCCAGATGAACTAACAGAGATTTCATCCAAAGTAGAATCCACAGGCACGTACAGCCTAGAATACCTAAACCCAATAGTAAAGGCAGTAGGAGCTGCAACAGGCACAATAATCTGCGAGTATTCGTCTGCAAAACCACTACGCATAGAATTCAAGGTGGCAAACATGGGCAGAATCCACTTTTACTTGGCGCCTCGCGTAGAAAGTTAAAGCATAAAAAGTCATTTTGAGAGAGAAATCCAATGAGACTTGTAGTAAAGTTTGGCGGCACATCTCTTGCATCACCAAAGCACATCAAAGGCGTGGCAAAGTTTGCCCAGACATTATCCAAGAAAAACCAAGTTGTGATGGTTTGCTCTGCTATCAACGATACTACTGATGCGCTGCTAGAAATTTCTGAATCCATAAAAAAAGAAAACCGCAAGCAAGCAGATTCAATATTATCAAATTTAACAAAACA
The DNA here is from genome assembly GCA_046092065.1 of Candidatus Nitrosotenuis sp. Classification (GTDB taxonomy): domain Archaea; phylum Thermoproteota; class Nitrososphaeria; order Nitrososphaerales; family Nitrosopumilaceae; genus Nitrosotenuis. Next base: position 2,829 of record JBJTCW010000161.1, read on the forward strand.
GCACAAGCAAGTAGCAAAGGATACAATATCCAATAGTGTAATTAGAAAATCATTATTTGAAAAACTGGATTCTATACTAGAAGAGCTCAACGGACTAATCCACGGAATGATACTTTTGGGCGAAGTAACACCGCAGTCACTAGATTATTTGATTTCGTTTGGTGAAAGATTATCCGTGGAAATAGTATCACATGCTATTTTAGATTTGAAAACAAAATCCGTTGCATTAACAGGCAAAGAAACAGGTATAGTTACAGATTCCAATTTCGGCCAGTCAAAGCCACTAATGGATACTACACGATTACGAGTATCTACAAATCTTGAACCATTATTGGAAAAAAAATTCATTCCAGTTATAGGAGGATTTGCAGGAGCTGACCAGCACGGCCACGTAACTACATTTGGTCGAGGAGGATCAGACTATACCGCTACAATAATTGCTGCATGCATAAAGGCAGACGAGGTCTGGCTGATGAGTGACGTAGATGGCTTGATGAGCGCAGATCCAAAAATGGTCAAAAATGCAAAGGTAATCCCAGAAGTATCATATGTAGAGGCAATGGAGATGGCTCTTTTTGGAGCAAAGCAGATTCATCCAAGATCCTTTGAACCGTTATTATCAAAGAAAATTCCAATGCGAATACGCAGCACCTTTAATGTTAATCATCCAGGCACGCTAGTTACTGCAAATCCAGACGAAAAGACAAACAAGACAGTCAAGTGCGTTTCAGTAATCAGACACAACGGCCTAATCGATATGAGAGGTGGAAGCATGGTTGGAGCCCCGGGAACTGCAGCTACAATATTTACAACATTGGCAAAAGTCGGAGTAAACATCATGATGATTTCTCAGAGCCCATCAGAGTCCAGCATTTCTATTGTGGTAAAGAAAAATGATCTGGACAAAGCAGTAAACACAATGGAAATGGAATTGCTAGGAAAGATTATCAAAAAAATCGATGTCACTACAGATGTTTCCATCATAGCCTTGATTGGTTCAGGAATGCGAGGAACAATTGGTGTTGCATCTAGAGTATTTGGTTCTGTTGCCAAGAAAAAATCAAACGTCATGATGATTGCTCAAGGATCGTCGGAGCTGAACCTGGCGTTTGTGGTCAAGGATTCCGATTGTGCAGCTGCCGTCCAAGCTCTACATGACGAGTTCAAGCTGGCAGGGCAAAACTAAAAACGATACCAAAACTTTTCTGGTATAATGAACAAGAGAATTCTGCTTGCATTATTTCTAATACCAATTATTGCAGTCATGTTTTTAGTGCAGGATCCTTTTGCAGTTGCAAAACCCCAGACAAAGCTGCACTTTACAAAGACATTTAGCTCATCCGCAGATCCAAGCGGAAAAGCTGGGCAATTCGCATTGGTGTTATCGCCAAACAAGGAAAGCATTTACGCAGGAACTCTAACCTTTACTGCAAATTCCCCAATTGAAATTATTGTATTACATGAGATACCAAGTGAAGATGTCAAGGGCCAGCCAACATGGAGTGTTGACAGAAAAACAGTCTATGCCATAACGCAAATCGAGCCCAAAAATGGCGGAACATTCGAGTTTACAGGATCGGCAATTGCATTTAGGAGTGCATCTCCATTTGTTGCAACTGCAACAGTAGATGCATGGATTCGCGGAAAACCAGTCGAGCTGGTATCGCAAACATATGAGATAAAATCCAAAGAAGTTATTCTAGCTGATCAAAACATTCCTGTATCAATACCGATGCGTGCAGGATTTTTTGAAAAGCAACCACTAGATTACATTTTGACTGATTCCAGCAACCAGACTATATCAGAAAAAATATCACTAAAGCAGGGTTGGCCTGTAAAATTTGCGCCAAAATTACGTTGGATGCCTTCTTCTGCGCTGGATACAGCATATGTTTTCACAAATGGAATCAAAGGAGATGGAATCTATGGATATCAAAATGAAGTGTTTAGCTCCACTCCTTTGCAAAAACAATATTCACCACTGAACAGCATTGCACTAGTATCATGGAAGATTGGCCAAAAACCCCAAACATTGCAATCATCAGATGATGTTCTAAAGGCGGAAAAGGATTCTCGACTAAAAATAACAAGAACAAATGTAACAATCAACACTCCTCAAATAACATGGCCTGGCGGAAAAATTGTCGCAACAAACAGCACCAATCTCAATGATATTCAAGTTTTGAAAATAGATAATGGAACCAGAAAGGTGACATTTGTTGCCCACAGGTCATGGGGGCCTGACGGCAGGACCACCTATGTAATAATTCCAGATGCAACACCAAAGGGCCCAGCAGATATCATGAAGATTCCAGTTTCTGGCAAATTAGCTAGCTTGGCAAAATCCACTATATCAGACATGTACCAGTTCAAAAATGGGCTCAAAGGATCTGGCACGCTCGGATTCCAGCCCAATATCATTAGTAATACACCAGACCAAAACTACATTCCCATATGCAGAGTATCTATTATAGAATGGAAGGAGGAAAATTCCGCCATACTACTGGAGACACTATCTGATATTGAATCCAAAAAATCAGATGGCTCCATCTATGTTGCCCCGGCAAGACCATTAAGCGAAGATCACATTGTGAATTGTCCTATTGTGGAACCAAAACCCAACAAGGGATAAATTATCAATTTTTAGAAAAAATATCACTTGGCAGGAAAATTATACATTGTAGGTGTAGGCCCCGGAGCGCACGACCACATGACATTTCGCGCAAAGCAAGTCATAGTAGAAAGCGACACCATAGTAGGCTATGATACCTATGTTGGCCTAGTTGAAGATCTAATCCAAGGAAAGGAAATCCACAGATACGCAATGACGCAAGAAGTAGAAAGAGCAAAGCAGTGTATCGATCTTGCCCAGTCTGGAAAAATTGTATCACTTGTTTCTAGCGGAGATCCTGGAATTTATGGAATGGCAGGTTTGATTTATGAAACACTAGCAGAAGCCGGATGGGATCCAAAGACAGGACTGCAAGTCGAAGTAGTGCCGGGAGTTTCTGCATTGAATTCTTGCGCTTCACTAATTGGCTCTCCTCTAATGACAGATTTTGCAGTTGTGTCAATGAGTGACTTGCTTGTTCCATGGGAGATTATCACAAAAAGAGTAGAGGCAGCTGCCCAAGGCGACTATGTTATTGTAATTTACAATCCTTCTAGCAAGAAAAGAATTCACCAGCTACAGGATACTAGAAGATTATTGCTCAAATACAGAAAGCCAACCACGCCTGTTGCCATCATAAAAGGTGCGTACAGAGAATCCCAAGTAATAGTGGTTACAGATCTAGAAAATATGGAAAGCCATGCAGACCAGCTTGGAATGATTAGCACAGTAATAATTGGCAATTCATCGACATACAATTTCAAAGATCTGATGATTAATCCACGAGGATACACATCAAAGTATAATCTGCAGACCTAGACGGAATTTTTAATCGCGTTTTTAGTGTCTTCATCCATTTGTAATTTATCGCGAATTGGTCCTACTATTTTGACCAGATTTTCTGCAACCAGATTTTTCAGATCCATTGGGTGAAGCTTACTTCCAGCAAAGTCAGATTCCAGCTGGGAATAATTGACATATGTTACATTTCCGCCGAATTTCTCTGGTCGCTCTACTGTAAGCTCGGAAAATTCATGATATAGAACATGTTTTGCTATTGATAGTAATGCAGTCTTTGTATTTCCCTGCTCGCACCAGGCTTTCTTTATCTTTGATTTTATTTCGTCATCTGAATCATGTATGAAAACGCCTGATGCTGGCTTTGACTTTGACATTTTTGATCCGGCATCATCATCTGTTGCTACTGGCTCTGTCAATCCCGGCAGCAATCCATGGTGTATAGCAACTGGGACCTTCCACTTCATTTTTGGAAATATTTCTCTAACCAACATGTGGATTTTTCTTTGGTCCATTCCTGCATGCGCAATATCGACATCTATTGTATGGATATCGACTGCCTGCATTGGTGGATACAATAATTTTGACAGATCTATTTTGTCCTCGCTTTCGGATCTGCCCATGATAGTCATTGTTCGCATTGTCCTAGCCAGAGTCATGTGTTTTGTGAACAAGACGAAATTTTTCCAGTATTCCTTGTGGGAATCGTACAATTCACTTCCGCGAATGATATTGACGCCTGGGCATACAGTCTTGAATGCTTTTTCATAATATTGAGAAACCTTGGATATTGTCTCCCAGTTGCCGCCTAGCTTGTCATTGATTAGAGTGTGCCAGTCTGCCAGGAAAACGTTGCAGTCGACTCCTGCCTTGATAAAATCATTAATCTTGAATCCCGTGCTGATTAAACTTCCCAGATGCAAAAATCCGGAAATCTCTAATCCTATGTAATGTCGTGGTTTGGAATTTGTCTGAAATAGATTTGTAAGCTCTTCCTGCGTTACTGCCTCTTCTGTTGGAGGGCGCATAATCAGATCTACTTTACTTGTTACATCCAATGGTACTGGGTTTTCCTTTTATTGCTATAAAGTTACGTTTCGAGCTCTTCTTGCGATTTTCTTGGCCTGGTACTAAGATAGAACGCATGAGCTGAAATCAAAAATCCAACCAGGAAAATCTTTGTAGCAAATATCAGATTCCATGGTCTTGTGTGATCTGGATATGCTATAGTTAATCTATCAATGTCTGGCATTTTACCTTCTATGATTCCCGCAGTTACCTGCGCGTTTAGCATTGTAAAATTGTACAATACTTCGTATAGATTGATGATTGCAAAGCCCAAAAGCATCAGTTGCAATAATGACATTCTCCACGAGTGTAGTCCTACTGCCTTTTTCCAGCCAATTCTTGAAACACAATACCAGCCAATTATACAAGCAAAGAAAAGCCAAGTAGTTAATTTGGCAAAATGTGCAAACGGAAATTCTGTAGTGACTAGTACCTCTCCCATGACATAGTATCCGTCCTCTTGCCAGTCAACGTACATTGTCCATGCACCGTACACCATTATGGATAACATTGCAAACGCGCAGACATAGAAAATGTATAGGTAGACCTTGTACGCTTTGTCTGTCTGTTGCAAGTGCTTTGCCATGATGCCAAAAATTCTGATTTGGATATAAGAATTGTCTAATTGTGCAACGAGGTTTATTACTATTCGTGAAAATCACACAATCATGAAGGTTCCAGTCAACGTTCCATTGGTTGGAAAAGAAGAGATTGCTGAAGTTACTGCTATTTTGAAGGCTGGTGCACTGACTACAGCCGCAAAGGACGGTGGCAAAAACGTTCAGGAATTTGAAA
>JBJTCW010000162.1:0-3694 GCA_046092065.1 Candidatus Nitrosotenuis sp.
GAACAAGTGCTGGGCAGAGTCTTTGATGGACTAGGTAGACCAATCGATGGACTACCAGATCCAATCGCAGAAAAATTCATCGACATCAACGGCGAACCAATGAACCCAGAGCAAAGAGAATATCCAAGAGATTTCATCCAAACAGGTGTATCAGTAATCGACGGAATGTTAACTCTAGTCAGAGGCCAAAAGCTTCCAATCTTTTCCGGCTCTGGTATGTCACATAATATTTTGGCAGCACAAATCGCAAGACAGGCAGCAGTAGTTGGAACATCTGATGAATTTGCAGTAGTCTTTGCAGCAATTGGTGTGCAATATTCCGAGGCAGAATATTTCAGAAGAAGCCTCGAAGAATCTGGCGCACTAAAGCGAAGTGTACTGTTTTTGAATCTAGCAGACGATCCTGCAATTGAGCGAATTATCACACCAAGAGTAGCACTAACCGTAGCAGAATACTTGGCATATGATCTTGGAATGCACGTTCTTGTAATTCTAACAGACATGACAAACTATGCAGAAGCACTCAGAGAGATCAGCGCAGCAAGAGAAGAAGTGCCAGGAAGAAAAGGATATCCTGGATATCTATACACAGACCTCTCCACCATCTATGAAAGAGCAGGAAGACTAAGAGACAAAAAGGGCAGCGTAACACAAATGCCAATTTTGACAATGCCATCAGACGATATTACTCATCCAATTCCAGACCTTACCGGTTACATCACAGAAGGGCAAATTGTACTGGGACGTGACTTGTTCAGACAAGGAGTCTATCCACCAGTAAACATACTCATGAGTTTATCACGAATCATGAAGGACGGAATCGGCGAAGGCAGAACAAGAGGAGACCACCAAGAAATCTCCAACCAAAACTATGATGCTTATTCCAGAGCACAAGAAGTCAGAGCACTGGCAGGAATCGTAGGAAAAGCAGGACTTACTGGCGTTGATCTGAAATATCTCGAAGTGGGCGATGGATTTGAAAAAGACTTTTTGACTCAAGGTATAGATGAAAACAGAACCATTGAAGAAACACTAGGACTTCAATGGAAAGTAGTCTCATTATTGCCAAAGAACGAGCTAACCAAAGTCAAAGACAAGTTTATCGACCAATACTACAAGGAACGATAACTAAATGTCGTTTGGCCAAAACGTTGCAGCAACAAAAATCGAGCTGCTCAAGTACAAACGTTCAAGCCAAGTCGCATCAATGGTACAAAAAATTCTAGACGACAAGCGCAAAGTTTTGCTAAAAAACATTGAAGAAATGATCACTGAGGCCAACAAAGCCAGAGGTGGAATCTGGGAGCCACTCCAAGACGTATACAAATCAGTCAACGATGCATATTTGTCATTAGGTACTGCAACTGTTGACTCTGTCGCACAATCAACACCCGCAGTAATGGAAGTGGATACCAAGGTAAAGCGAGTAGTAGATGTCACTATACCAACACTAAACGTAACAGAAAAAGACACAAAGTCAATGCCTTATGGCTTTGCAGATACTAATGCATCCATAGACAGAGCAGCAAAGCAGATCAAGGCTTTATTGCCAAAAATCTGCAAGGCAGCAGAATACGAAAATTCCATCTTTGCTCTTGCAAAGGCACTGGAAAAGACCCAGAAACTCCTAAATGCGCTTGAAAACGTCATTATTCCGCAATACAAGCTACGCATCAAGTTCATTTTATCGACCCTAGAGGAAAGGGAGCGTGAAGAATTCGCAAGACTAAAAAAAGTCAAGGCCGTAATGGAGAAGAAGAAGTAAAATGGCAAAACAAGATATCAAAAAATTATTGGACGATGCAAGCGCTGCACTAGAAACAGAACACAACACTCAAGCAGATTCCATAAGATCCGATCTCAAACAATTCAAATCAAAAACGTTGGATAAAATTTCAAAATCCACACCATGATTTAAATAAAGGGCATCAAGGAGCAAACTTGAAAATGAAATCCTTCGCGTTCTTGCTTTTGGCAACAGTTATTGCAGTTTCAGCAATGACAGGCCTTGCATTTGCACAAGAAAGCGCTGCAAAGTCAACAGATTCTGGCGCAATGAAGCTAGTTGGCGCAGGTCTAGCATTTGGTCTTGCAGCAGGTGGTGCAGGAATCGGTTTAGGTTATGTGGGATCAGCAGGTCTTGCTGTAATCAGCGAAAATCCAGCATTGCAATCCAAAGTGTTCATCTTCATCGGTATGGTAGAATCAATCGCAATCTACGGAATCGTCATGATGTTCATTATCTTGGGTCAATAAATCCCAAAAACTCTTTGTTTTAACGCTAATAATATTTCAGCTTGTTTACATCCAGAATTCTTGCGCAATACTTGCACTTTAGGACAAGACCGTTCTTGTCTATAACTTCCATGACAGATTCAATGTCTTCTTTGCTGTTTGTGATGCAGTCTGGGTTTGAGCACCGAAAGATCTTTTGAATCTTGTTTGGCAGTGCAACCCGGCGTTTTTCAACTAGCTTGTAGTCCTTGATGATATTGATTGTCGCCTTTGGGGATATCACTGCAAGCTTGTTTGTGTCCGAGTCCTGCAGATAGCGATTTTCAACCTTGATGATGTCTTTTTTGCTGAATTTACCGCTTGGGACATTGAGCGCTATTGTGATAACATCGCCTTCCTGGCCAGAAATGCCAATTGCCTCTAAAACCTTGAGGCCTTTCCCGCCCTCGATATGATCAATGACAGTTCCGTCCTTTATTCTTCGAACTATCAAGTTTGATTCCTGCATCAGAATACTTTGTATAGTAACCAGTATATATCATTGAAAGAAATGAGCGATTTTTATCAGCAAGACATCATATCTGTGCGGGATTTTGATCAGGCCAAATTCGAAGCAATATTTTCTGCAACTGATAAAATAATCAAGATGGACCCAAACCAGCGCCGGGAGTTGGGCCGTGGCAAGACACTTGGATATCTTTTCTTTGAGCCAAGCACCAGGACAAGATTGAGCTTTCAGGCAGCAATGGCACTAATCGGCGGCACATCACTTGGAATATCTGATGTTACATCTTCTTCTACAAAAAAAGGCGAAAGCCTAGCAGATACCATACGAATGATCTCAATTTACTCTGATGTTTTGGCACTACGACATCCACTTGATGGCTCTAGTAGATTTGCAGCGGAAATCTCTGACAAACCTGTATTGAATGCAGGAAGCGGGACAGAGGAGCATCCGACCCAGGCAATTCAAGACTTGTACACAATCAAAAAAGAGAAAAACAAAATTGATGGCCTAAAAATCGGAATTGTCGGCGATCTGAAATATGGCAGAACAGTGTATTCGCTTTTGTATGCATTATCAAACTATGATGTGGACATACGACTGATTTCTCCAGACGCGCTAAAAATAAGATCAGATTCTATCTATGAAATTCAGAAAAAGGTATCACTAAAGGAATCCACAAACCTGGACGAGTTCATTGATGAGCTAGATGTAATCTATGTTACCAGAATCCAAAAGGAAAGGTTCCCAGACGAGGAAGAATACCAAAAGGTGCGTGGCAGCTACAAAATAGGCCTAGATGTCATAAACAAGATGAAAGAAAACGCAATCATTTTGCATCCACTACCGCGAGTAGATGAGATTTCCACAGATGTCGATTCCACAACAAGGGCAAAATACTTCAAGCAGGCAGAATATGGGAAATTTACGCGCGCCGCACTGCTTGGCCTGGTA
>JBJTCW010000163.1:0-14756 GCA_046092065.1 Candidatus Nitrosotenuis sp.
AATTGTCAATACTCCATGTGAGAGTTTTGCCGAGATGACGACTTCTTCTTCAATGTATACTGGCAGGAGAATTTTTTTGTCTATGATATTGGGACGCTGTTTGTAGATTATTCCTTCTGCCTTTGATTCTGGCTTTTGCGCAGATATACTTAGAATATTTTTGTGAATTGATAGCTTGATGTCTTTTTTCTCAAATCCAGGTAGATCAATTGTTATCACCAGAGAATTATTCTCTAGAGTCATGTCTATTGGAGGCAGGACAAACTCGTAAAATTCACGGGATTTGTTGCCTATTTCTTTTGCAATTTCTTTTGCCATGTTCTTTACTACGCCCATTTGCGTGTTTTATTGGCTTTTTAGTTATAATCTTTGATTAAATCCTGTCTTACTGAAAAATTCGACATGTGATATTTGATATAAAAAGAAACCATCGCTAAGAAATTGACCACAGCTGAAATTCATTTGCTCGATACTTTTCTTAGTAAAAATGACGTATTAATCACCGATTTGGAGGTGAGCAAACATAGCAGAACAAGTATTACAAGAAAAATCCAAAGAATCTGAAATACATCTAAGACGACAAAAAATCTGGGAACTATACATTCAAGGATACACCCAACAACAAATTGCAGATAAGCTAAATGTGAGTCTTAAAACAATCTCACGAGATTTCCAAGAGCTAAAGATGGAATCAAAACAATGGATGAACAATCTTCCAGAAGGAGAAATTCAACTATACCACAAAAGAAACTTGGAAATGATTGAACGCGTAAACCAAGAACTATGGAAAATCTACAAAGACACAAAAAATGAAAACACAAAGATAAAGATACTCAACACAATAGCTGCAAAATGCAAGACACAATCAGATCTTCTCACCTCAGAAAAACTTTGGAAGGTTCGTGGAGACATACAACATGATCTAAAAATAAGATCCCTTTTCGGCAGGTATCAGCATGAATCTTGATAAAAATGGACATTTTTCACGAACAAAATGTCCATGAAATGGACAAAAAGGAGTATGCCATAGGAGGTCTCCTCAACTGGCCTTTCTCTATTTTTCTGATAGACTTTTAATTACTAAAACAAGTTTCAATACGATATGATTATTGTAATAGAGGGCTCTGATCAGGCGGGAAAAAAAACCCAGACAGCACTTTTGGCCGCAGCCCTCAAAAAAAGCAAAATCAAGACAACCACGTTTAGCTTTCCAGATTATACCACTCCTTTGGGAAAAGAGATAAACAGATTCCTCCATGGAAAAAGAAAATTCCCATCCCAAGTAATTCATTGCCTTTTGGCTGCAAACAGATGGGAAAAGCTTCAAGAAATAAAATCAGCTCAAGAAAAAAACTCTGTCATCATAATGAATAGGTATTATCAATCAAATCTTGTCTACGGTGCTGCAAACGGAATGTCGTTATCATGGCTTGAAGGCCTAGATGAGGGACTGCCAAAAGCTGATCTAGTAATAGTACTGGATGTCTCCCAAAAAGAATCATTTTCTCGCAAAAAGCAAAACCGAGACAAATTTGAAAAAAATGCCCAATTCCTGCAAACAATTTCTTCTACCTATCGCAAGCTGGCAAAAAAATATCATTGGAATTTAGTTAATGCATTGCAGTCAAAAGATAAGGTACATGCAGATATTATGCAAGTTCTATCCAAAAAACTAGCAAGGCTATGAAGAAATTCCTAGATATTGTAGATCCAATTCATGATTTTATTCGAGTGTACGATACAGAGCTAAATGTAATAGACTTGCCAATTTTTCAAAGATTGCGAAGAATACGCCAGCTTTCAGGTGCACATCTTACCTATCCATCTGCACAGCATTCCAGATTTGAGCATTCTTTGGGAGTAATGCACATTGCAGGCCAAGCCGCAATAGCGCTAAAAGAAAAAGAACTGCTCAATTCAGATCAAATTCAGGAAATCAGACTAGCTGCATTACTTCATGACGTAGGTCATGGACCGTTTTCGCATTTATTCGAAGAAGTCTTACAAATGAAAAAGAAAATCTCACACGAAGAAATTGGCAAAAAAATAATTCAAAAATCCGAAATTGCAGATATTTTGTCCAAGGCAGGCTATGACAAGAACAAAATCATCAAGCTAGCGTTTGGCTATCCAAAGTACAGATTCGTCAACGAAATCATTTCCGGATCATTATCTGCAGATATGATGGATTACCTGCAGCGAGATGGCTATTTCACAGGAGCAGAGCACGCAAAGATAGACCACAAAAGAATAATCCAGTCTTTGGATGTCTACAAGACCAAGCTGGCACTGGAAAAATCAGCACTATATTCATTCGAGTCCATGATTTTGTCGCGATACCAAATGTTCAAGGCAGTATATTTCCACAAGACAGTCCGCTCTGCCGAAGTAATGATGTTGGAATCAATTGGACTGGCCGACCAATATTGCGGATTCACCGAGCTAAACTTGGATAGCTATGCCAATCTAACAGACGAATTTGTAATATCAAAGATCCTCTCAATGCCAAATAACACAAAACAGCAAAGGCGAGCAAAAAAGTTCGCATTGGACTATCAAAACAGAAGACTGCTCAAGTGCGTATACGAAAAGGTCATGGTACAAAAATCCCAAAACACGCAGCAAATTCGAGACAAAATTGCGCAAAAATCAAAGACAAACAAAGAAGACATTTTCGTAGATACATCCGGCACTTCTTCAATCCCGTTGACTCCTGCAAAGGAAAAGACAAAATCAATCATACTAATGTCGGAAAAACCAATCGAGATTCCATTTTCCAAAATTCCAGTGGTGTCATCCATGGCAGAATCCGTCAATATCTTGAGAATCTATACATCGCAAAACAACCGAAACAAAGTTGAAATGGCAGCAAAGTCGCTTCTTGGATAATCATGAAAAAAAGGATCATCATCAAGCTTTCCGGCAGAATCTTTGGAATGGACAACAGCGAAAAACTCCTCAAAGATTATGCTACATTTCTAGTCAAAATCAGCAAAATTTGCCAGCCTATAGTAATCGCAGGTGGGGGCAAAATAGCAAGACACTATATCACTCATGCAAGATCCTCAGGCGCTGACGAATCAACATTGGATGAATTGGGAATAGAAGTATCAAGATTAAACGCCAAGCTCCTCATCTATGCACTAAAGGATAAGGCATATCCGCATCCACCAACAACACTGACAGAAACAAGACATGCAGTGGATTCCGGTCTTATTGTAGTTGCAGGCGGTTTGCATCCAGGACAAAGCACAAATGGTACAGCTGCACTAATTGCGGAAAAAGTCCAAGCTTCAGAATTCTTGAACGCGACAGATGTTGATGGTATCTATGATTCCGATCCAAACAAAAACCCAAAAGCAAAAAAATTCCGCCGAATCGAGCTCAAAACACTGCGTAGTTTGCTGGTCAAAGAGGATTCCATTGCAGGCGGCTATGACCTCATGGATATTGTTGCCTTAAAGGTAATAGAGCGCTCTAAAATCAAAACGCGCGTAATCAAGGCAGACATTTCTGTTATAGAAAAGGCAATCCGCGGCCAGCCAGTCGGAACCGAAATAGTGCTATAGCTCTTTTTGCACGGTAGGATATCGATTATTCCAGATTTCCACCATTTCACCAGAATATTCCTCGATTCCGGATTCGCGAGCCTTTTTGAATATTTCAAATGCTTTTTCTTTTTCCAGCGGCTTTGATTGCGCCTTGGTAAAGCCCTCCTCATCTACTAGAATTGTGATGTATCCGTCTACTGTGTGTATTATTGCAGTAAGGTTTTGCTCTCCGACAGGAATGAACTGGCCGTCCTTTTTCTTTATGGTAAGTGTGAGCATTGCAAATCCCGCCAAATTAAACAGGATCATCTGGGATTTACCAGCTATCTCCTTTCCTAGTCTAACTGCCTGAAAGTATTGCACTATACTGTAATATCATACAGAGAATTTAATTGCTAACATTTATGATACACAAATCCAAAAAGGCACTTGTTGAATTCCAGAGTTCTACTTGGAATAATTGTTGGCGTTTTGGCCGCAGTTCTTGGTGTTGTAGCGCTTTCCGGCTCTCAAATCTTTAATGACGTGACCGAGGAGGGACTGGGAAAATTCTCATCTGCCCCAATCAAGGTAATTCCAATACAAGTAGAACTTGGAGGTCTTGAAGTAAAATCCGTCACAAACGAGGAAGCCCAGATCAAAATTGATTTCAAAATAACAAACCCAAATTACAAATCAGTAATTCTGGAGACAATCAAGTATAATCTGTACGCCGATGACAAGAGAATAGCAGTAGCTCAAATAGGAGACAGGCCAGAGGGCGCAATTGACAGCTCTGACTATTACACTATCTTGAACACAAGACCACAAATCATAGGCGAAACAATCACAATCAAAAACGCCGGAACCGATCCAGAGTTCTGGTCTGCACTGCAAAACAATGCAATATCTTGGAAAATCAATGGTGAGGCAAACTTTAACCTCAGTTCCATGACTGCTGGACAGGAAAACGTAGTTCCATTCGAGTTCTCCCAGTAAAACCCAGTATAGTATCATAAAATGAGAAAATTATGTTAGTTTGTCTTTATGACAAAATTTTTGGCAAAATTATATAAGATTTGAGCACAGCCTGTTATTCATGGCAGAAGCAGGTATGGCAGCCTTTGGCTCCACAGTTGGCGTCTTTATTGCCTTTGCAGTTGTATTGTTTGCACTTAGAGGCAAAGGACACAAAGAATCACTAGAATAAGATCACTAGATCTTTTTTACTTCTTTTTCACACCAAACATCTCAGTCAGTGAGAACTGTTTACCTTCATTTTTCTTCATAAAACATCTCTCATAGTATTGACAGCTAGCACATTCTGGTGATGGTTCCAATATTGGAGTTTTTTTCTCAGAGATTAAATTGGAATAAACTCGGACTCGGCGAATTGTCTCCTCAAAAATTTTCTTTTCTCGCATTACTGAAAATGGAGTATGGGTGTTGTCATGAGCTAAATACACAATCACTCCTTCTGTTTTATTGAAAATCCACATGCAGCCATTCACATACAAAATATCATTTGCTGCCGGAGTTTCTGGGGCAGAAGGAACTGTTCTAAATATTATCACAATGTCATCTACAATCATGTCTGTCTGGCCTCTGAGCTTGATCTCTTCTATTGAAAATTCGCCAATTTTTGCGCCGTATGGAAGCTTGCGAATTAAACCCCCAAACAAGCTGCCAAAACTTTTTTGCTGAATTTCTATTTTGTCGAATCTGTCATAATATGATCTTCTCATACAACCGCATATTTCGTGCAGAAAAATCTCCTTGGCGTCTTGCGGGTTTTTGATTTGTAGTTCTGTTTCTCGGGCTAGGACGTCAAGTGCATTGTTGATTGTTTGATTATAGTCTTTATCGCCCATCATGGCATTTTCACCTAGCTTAAAGCTCTAGTCAAAGCCTTGGAAATTCTGTCAGAAAATGCAAGTGTGGCAAAGTGCAAGCTGAATCCAACCAGCGCACCAAGCAAAAGATTTCCAGTGGTAAAGTAAATCCCTAAAAATAGCCCCAGCGCAGGCATGGTCAAAATCAGAGCCAAAAACGTGCTGACCCAAACTGTGTTGACTAGTATTTCGGTAGTAATTTCAGTTCTTTTTGCTCCCAATCTAATCAATGCCCATTTCCACTCCTTTCAATATATGTCTTGAAAAACTATTCTTCTTGGCTTACGATTAGTCTGGCCATGGTTATTTGCGGAGAGATTTTCTGCTCTACTGCAAATGCAATTGCTGCAATGTTTCTGACTTCGTATGTAGTCAGCTTTGTGATTCCTACAACTGTTGCAAAGCTGAACATTTTGGTAAATGATCTGTTTACTGTTTTGTATATTGCCATTTCAAATGCATGCTCAAATGCAGAGACTGCTTCCATGTCGTCTTCAACTTGGGGAATCAAATCTCTGTAGCGGCTAGATGATAATTCATCAAAGACTCCTCGGACAGAATCTGAAGAGATTAATTTTCCAAGCAGTTCTTTTGGAACACTCGGTGTCTGAGTTACTATGAGACTCTGGATTTGCTCTTCATCCAGTCCCCAGAATTTGCCCCTCAAAATCGACATGATATTGTAAAAGTCAATATCCATTCCGGCCAGTCTTCCCGCATCTCTGTCGCCGGAGCTTCGCATTGCACGTCCAAGATATTGGTACAGCATTTTGTCCAAGAACACATCAAAAATCTGAACATTCTTTTTGTCATTGTATAATGATACTGCCTTTGCCATTTCGTCTCCAAATTCTACAGAACTGAGACTTGCAACTGCCTCTTCCAAGTCTCTTGCAGTCAATGCCTTTACTATTACATCACGCTGGTTAATGAGCTCCTCTGCGTGCAGGTTCAAGTGTGTCTCTATTTCTTCCTGGCTTTTTCCTAGTGCCTTTCCCTTTAGTATTAGCTTTAGATTTGATATCAAAAATTTCATGTAATATGCATCTAAAATGTCAAGTTTGCCTGCTGTCTTGGCAATGGAATAATGAATTTCTGCAAGCTCGCCTCTGAGAGCAGATTCTATCTTTGCTGCGTTGAGTGGTTTTGTTATCTTTGAGACGGCATCTACGTATTTTGTGTTCTTTATTCTAGTTATGAGCTCATCCAGATCTCTTGATTCTGCCAAAGTCTGCAAATCTGTCTTTGTTAGTAGACGTCCCCTTTGCGAAAATGACTTTACCGACGCAAAGACTTTTTGCGATCCACTCATATTTTCGCCCCCTGTGTAATGGATTTTAATGTTTGGAGACTTTTAGCCAATTTCTTTTAGGAACTCGAGGGTCTTTTCCTTGTCCTGCTTTGGCATTTCAATAAATGATTCCAAGAATTCCTTCTGAATAAGGACCGCCTCATCGGAAATAGACATGAACTTGGCCCTCTCAAACGGCATCAGATCGACAAACTTGCCATCACAATACGCCTTGACATAATTCCTGAATAAAGAATAGATGAATCTTGGAGCAAAT
Organism: Candidatus Nitrosotenuis sp.; assembly: GCA_046092065.1. GTDB lineage: Archaea > Thermoproteota > Nitrososphaeria > Nitrososphaerales > Nitrosopumilaceae > Nitrosotenuis. The sequence continues at coordinate 6,991 of JBJTCW010000163.1, forward strand.
TTGCCCATGGTCTGTATTTGCTCGGCAAACCCGCTGTCAATTTTTGACTCGACAAAAAATCGCTCCAAAATCTTCTCCCTTCCTATTATTTCATCCAGAGATACTGAAATCAATAGGCCTCTCTGTGTCAACTGGTAAAATGGAATTCCCTTTTCCTGGAGTGCCTTTGGCCCGCGCTTTAGCGGCAAGCGTCCAGCCTCCTCAACTATTCCTAGCGGAATTAGGATTTCGTCAAGATCGCGAAATATTCCAGAGTAAATGTTCTTCCAAACTGTTCCGTTTTCTTGAGCAATTCTTTGTGCTATGGCGGTACGGGTTCTTTGTGTTGGATTGTTCTCAGTAGCAAGGCTTGTAATTATTGCTCTTTGGCGTATTGCCTCACCTGTAAGTTCCTCTTTTTTTGTCTTAAAAGTGTCAAAAATGCCAAGTTTTGCTTCCATGACTACCTATAGAATGAAATAATTAATCAATTTTATGATATTATATTAAAATCAGCTTATTTACCAAATTACATCTTTTCAAAATAAAACTTCTCTATGCTTAAATAATTTTCACCGTTGCGAGTTTTCAATGAAGAACAGGAATCACAAGTATGCTCTATTACTTGTGGTAGCAGTCGCAGCCGTATCTGCAGGCGTAATGACACAGGCATTTGCTCAAGAAGTCTCACAAGGCATGAGCAGTGGCTCTCAATACACAGGCAATCCGGCTGAATGCTGGTATGATGACGGCACTGGTAACATGCTACCATGTGCAATTGACTCTGGTGATACCGCGTGGATCTTGTCTGCAACATCATTGGTTCTATTCATGACTCCAGGTGTTGCATTTTTCTACGGCGGTCTAGCTAGATCAAAGAACATGGTAAACGTCATAGGCATGACCCTAATTGTAATGGGATTGATCTCAGTACAATGGGTTTTGTGGGGATACACAATTGCCTTTGGTCCAAACACTTCTGATGGTAACAAATTCATGGGCGCACTTGACTATGTTGGATTCAACAAAGTCTCCCATGTAGCACCACTAGGAGCAGTTGGAGCATGTGACACCGCAGGCGCCGTTACATCTCGAGCTCAATATGTGCCAAATCCAGATGGGCACTGTAGTCAGGGATGGCCAGGAACAATTCCACACCAGCTATTTGCAATGTTCCAAGCAACCTTCGCAATTATCACTCCAGCACTAATCATTGGAGGAATAATTGACAGAATAAAGTTCAGCGCATTTGTTGTCTTCATTCTCTTATGGGCAACCTTCGTCTACGATCCAGTAGCACACTGGGTCTGGGGAGGCGGATTCATTGGAGGAGGAGCACTCGATCTCAATAAAGATCTGAAACCAACATTTGCACTAGACTTTGCAGGAGGAACCGTAGTCCACATCACCTCAGGATTCTCCGCCCTCGCAGGCGCACTAATCTTGGGAAGAAGACTGGGCTATGGCAAAGTACCAATGGAGCCACACAACATCCCAATGGTAGTATTGGGCGTTGGAATGCTCTGGTTTGGTTGGTTCGGATTCAATGCAGGATCTGAACTACTTGCAGACGGAATTGCAGTATCGGCATGGGTTGTGACAAACACCGCAACAGGCATGGCAGCACTAACATGGACACTAATGGCTTGGGCCCACACTGGAAAACCAAGCATTGTCGGTTGTGCATCAGGCGCAGTTGCAGGTCTAGTAGCTATCACTCCAGCTTCAGGTTTTGTAGGTCCAATGGCCTCACTAATCATCGGAGTCGCAGCCGGCACAATTTGCTATGGCTGTGTATCGTTCAAAGCCTCACGTAAGTGGGATGATGCACTCGATGTTTGGGGAGTCCACGGAATGGGCGGCTTCTCAGGAGCTGTCTTGACTGGTACACTTGCAAGCCCACACGTAAACAGTGTTGGCATCGGTGCATGGACTGGAACACCAGAAGGCTATGAGCAACAAGCACTAAACGTAATTGGTGCATGTATCTCTGTTGGATACGCATTTGGCATCACTGTAATCATTCTAAAAGTAATGGATGCAGTATGGCCAGGCGGAATCAGAGTCACTCCAAAAGAAGAAGAAATTGGATTGGATTTGGCCCAGCACGGAGAAAGAGCATACGTAAACGAGTAAAAAACTCAAATACCCTCTCTTTTCCTTTTGTTTTCAAAATAGATTTAATGGATATTGAATAGCTAGAATCATTGCTAATATCTGCTGAAACTCTTGCAAAAGAAATCAAAAACCAAAATCTTGTACTAATTGATGCCAGATCATTCAAAGAGTATTCTCAAGGACATATTCCCGGTGCAGTAAATCTGGACCTGTTTGCGTATCACTGGTTTGACACAACACCACAAGGAATGCAAGTCTTCAACGAGCAAACAAAAAAGCTATTGTCGTTTGCAGGAATAACTCTGGCAAAAAAAGTTGTATTTTATGATGATGTCTCTGGAATGCTTGCTGCCAGAGGTGTTTGGATGCTGATGTATTTTTCACACAACAATGTCTTCATGCTGGATGGCGGAATCAAAAAATGGCAAGCAGACGGACTTGATATTGAAACCAAGACAAATGGATTTTCTCCTACAATATTTGATGGTAAACCCAATCCAGAAATCTTGGCAGACTATGAACAGGTAAAACAAAACATTGGCAAGACAGTTCTAATTGACGCGCGATCCAAAGAAGAATTCACTGGAGCAGTAATCCGTGGTGCAAGAAAAGGACACATTCCAAGTGCAATTAACGTGGACTTTTTTGCAAACATTTCAGAAAACGGCACAATCAAAGACGAAAAACAGCTAGCAGAACTGTACAACATTCCAAAAGATTCACAAATAATCACATATTGCCAAGGCGCATATCGCGCAGCAAATTCCTTTATCGCCTTGAAAAAGCTTGGTTATACAAAAATCAAAGTATACCTAGGTTCTTGGGGCGAATGGTCAAACAGAACAGAACTTCCTGTAGAATGATTATTTTCTTTTCCAGACTAGCTGGTTGTAGAGCATTTCTGGTATGACTTGCTTGAATGGTTGTGAGCCTCCATCATACCACTTGGTAAAGAACTCGTACAAGTGCAATCTCAAAGACTGGATGTACACAATTAGTCCTTCAATCATCATAATTCCAATGTTTCCGCCAATGATCATTGCAGCGCCTGTTGGTGATGAGAATCCACCCATTGATGCAAATGAATTATTCACAGTAAGCAATAACGCAGCGTGCACAAGCAACATGATTCCAAGTCGTGCATAACTGATTGTGTGTGCAAGGCATTCTACTGTCTTGCCCAAGAAAACTTCCATTACTATGTTTGCGATACTTCCGCCTTCTTCTGGATGATGCTTTACGTGCAAGATTCCGCCAACCATCATGACTGCCATTGAGCCAATAACTGTGATTACTGCAATTCTAGTTACAATCCAAACTCTTGCCCAGTCGCCCAAAAATATTGTGACCCATGGAACTGTTTCTGTATGTTGTCTGGAATACATATTCATGACATCATAGCTAGAACCAATTGCGCACATCATCACTACTACGATTCCTCCATAGAGAGTAACGTTTGGTATTGCCTCTAGCATCAACATTTGTTTGTGGCCTTCTCTTCGAAGTCTTTTGATTCTAAGTGCGAATGCCCAAAGCAAGTGAATGATTCCAATGAATAATGATACTTTGAGAATTGTAATCACTTGGGTAAATGTGAGCTCACCAACAGAGATGATGCCTACCAGCCAAGATACGGGCTCTAGTGGTCCATCTAGTATTTTCTCAAATATTGCAAAGTGATGAATGTGGAATCCAAATAGTTCTCCAGTGCCTACTCCGGCAATTGCCGCAGCTGCGCCAGAGATCGCAATTAGCATTCCCCATCTGGACAGGCTTCCCTGGCCTTTCATCTTGAATAACAATCCAAATCCCATGAGTAACAGTCCGTGGCCCAAGTCTGCAAACATCAATCCGTAAAATATCGGCCACATCAGGGCAATCATTGGAGTTGGGTCTGCCTCTCCTCTCTTTGGAATGCCTTGGCTTTCTGTGATTACCTCAAAAGTTCTAACAAATCTCTTGTTCTCAAATAGTGTTGGCTTGTTTTGGATTAGCTTTGGATCAGTGAGCTCTTCAGTAACTGACATCCATTGTTTTGTGACGTCTTTGAATTTGGAATCCATGCTTTTTGGAATATATCCCTGAATGACTGCAAAGAGTTTTGTTCCGCCTGGCTTGCGTAGCATTTCAAGAACCTCTTTTGCCACAAACGCATTTTCATGCAAAGACAAAATATCGCGGCGAAGTGTTTGCGTTGCTTTTGCAATCTCTTTGTCAAGCGAGGACAGCTTCTTTGTCTGCTCGGCAAGCTTTGTTTCTATTACAGAATATGCCTGCGACGGTATTTGTGGGAATTCTTGTGGCATTACAAATGGATTGGAATCAAACGCACGGAATACCTTTAGAACTTTGTCAGATTCACTTGTTGGTGCAACTACAACCAAGGCTATCTTTTCTTTTATGCCTAGTTCATACTTGTAAATTGTAACTCCTTCTAATGAGCGGCCAATCTCTGCGAACTTGTCTGTATCAACTACGAAAAGATTTGTGTAAAAATATTTCATGAATCCAAATCCACTAAGGTCCACGTTCAGCTTCTTTACGACATCCAGTGTTTCCTTTAGAGTGGTGTATTCATCAATTGTTCTTTTTGTCACTGCTTGTTCCTCAAGCAGTTTTGTAGGATTGTCAATTATTGATGGTGTTTTTTTCTCTAAGTCATTAACCATTATTTCAATTTCATCAAGCTGGTACTGCTTCTTTTTGATCATGGTTCCCTTGAAGAGAATTTCCATGATTCCAACTCGCAATGGCATCTGCAAGCCTTTTACTACGTCGTCTACTGCTTGGAAGGTTTTTTGAGCCCGCAGCAAAAGATCGTCAATTTCTGGAGTAACGGTATCATTTTCGGTTTCTATTTTGTGAAACCACTCAAATTCCGCAAGACGAGATATTGCTTGGGGAGATTCTGATCTAGGTAAAATAACACTGCCAAGTTTTAGATCCGCAACTACCAATTCAATTTATCACTTTTTGGACGATTTTAAAATCTTTCCAAACATTAAAATCCGTTAGTTAATTGGACCCAGATCAATGGGCGCTGATTCTGCATTAGAGAGAACTGTAGAAACAATTCTCAAAAATACCGAACAACAGCTGATTACAAGCCTAAATGAAGCCCTAAAGTCCTCACAATCTACGATCGCAAACTCACAAACATCCCTGGATCAGGAATACGACAAAATCATCGCAGAAGGCAAAAAAGAAGCCGAAAAACTCGAAAAACAGATCATCGGAAACGCCGATCTGGATTCCAGAAACAAGCAACTACTCCTAGTCGAAGAATCAATAGAAAAGGTCTTTGAAAAAGCAATAGGCAAACTCCAAAACGCAGATCGCGGCGGAGACTATTCCAAATTAATCTCATCATTACTGCAAGAATCAATTGATGTAATTGGCACATCAGAAATTATTGTTCAAACAAACTCAAAGGATGCATCAGTGGTACAATCATTATTGTCCAAGTTTCCAGGAGCAACACTCTCATCCAATCAAATTGATTGTCTTGGAGGAATCCAAGTTCAGTCAAAAGACGGCACAATGAAATTCGACAACACCATCGATGCAAGACTTGATCGCATGAAGCCTTTAATAAGGAAGGATATTGCATCCAAATTCGGAAGGTAATGGGGAATGGTAGCAAAGGGTCGAATTGTTTGGGTTAGCGGTCCGGCAGTAAAAGCAGACGGCATGTCTGATGCAAAAATGTATGAGACGGTTTCTGTCGGTGACGCAAAATTAATCGGCGAAGTAATTCGTCTTACAGGCGATGTTGCATTTATCCAAGTTTACGAATCAACCAGCGGCCTCAAGCCAGGTGAGCCAGTAGTAGGTACCGGCAACCCATTGAGTGTTTTGCTAGGTCCGGGAATCATCGGTCAAATCTATGATGGAATTCAAAGACCACTAAAGGACTTGGCAGAAAAGTCAGGCTCTTTCATTGGTAGAGGAATCACCACCACACCAGTAGACATGACTAAAAAATACAAATTCACACCAAAGGTCAAAGTAGGCGATACAGTACAGCCAGGAACCATAATTGGCTCAGTACAAGAAACTGATCTAATCGAACATGGTATCATGGTTCCGCCAGATCACGCTGGAGGAAAAATTACAAAAATTGTCAGCGAAGGCACTTATGATTTAGAAACAGAGCTTGCGACCACTGATAATGGCAAGGCTCCAATCAAGATGTATCATTACTGGCCAGTAAGAAAGCCAAGACCATACAAATCAAGATACGATCCAACCATTCCACTATTGACTGGTCAAAGAGTTATTGACACATTCTTCCCAATCGCAAAGGGCGGTACAGGTTCAATTCCAGGAGCATTCGGCACTGGAAAAACTGTAACATTGCACCAAATTGCAAAATGGGCAGACTCCCAAGTTGTAGTATACATCGGTTGTGGAGAAAGAGGAAACGAAATGACCGAAGTCCTCGTTGAATTTCCACATCTAAAAGACCCAAGAACCGGCAAGCCGCTCATGGACAGAACAGTCCTTGTTGCAAATACTAGCAATATGCCAGTAGCTGCAAGAGAGGCAAGCATCTACACTGGAGTGACAATTGCAGAATATTATAGAGACATGGGCAAAGACGTAGTCCTTGTAGCAGACTCTACATCAAGATGGGCAGAAGCACTCCGTGAAATGAGCGGAAGACTCGAAGAAATGCCAGCAGAAGAAGGCTATCCATCATATCTAGCATCAAGATTAGCAGAATTCTACGAAAGAGCAGGTCGTGTCCGAGCACAAGGAAGCCCAGACAGAGATGGCTCTGTAACATTGATCGGTGCAGTTTCCCCATCTGGTGGAGACTTTACAGAACCAGTCACCACACACACCATGAGATTCATCAAGACTTTCTGGGCACTGGATGCAAAACTAGCATACTCTCGTCACTATCCATCAATCAACTGGATGAACAGCTATTCTGGATATCTAGCAGACATTGGAAAATGGTGGGGCGAAAACGTTTCAAAAGACTGGTTTGAGCTAAGAAAAGAAGCATACGGAATCCTACAAAGAGAAGACACACTAAAAGAAATTGTCAGACTGTTAGGTCCTGAAGCACTTCCAGATGAAGAAAAACTGATCCTCGAAGTTGCAAGAATGGTAAAAATTGGAATACTACAGCAGAACTCTTTTGATGATGTAGACACTTACTGCAGTCCACAAAAACACTTCAAGCTCTTGACATTACTGGTTGACTTTTACAGAAAAGGCCAAGCTGCACTCAGAGACGGTGCATCACTTGCTGACATTAGAGCAATGCCAGTAATTGCAACACTGCTCAAAGCAAGAATGGAAATAAAAGAAGACGAACTATCAAGATTGGATGCTATTGCTGGAACAATTGATTCAGAATTCAAAAAGATTGCCGGAGTAAAGGTTTCAGCATGAGCGCACAAGGCGGAGTCCAGTATTCCAAGATTGCAGAAATCAAAGGACCACTTGTTGTAGTTGACGGCGTAGAAAGCGTTGCATTTGATGAGCTAGTTGAAATCCAAACAACGGACGGACAGAAAAGACTTGGCAAAGTACTCGAGGTAGGAAACAGAAAAGCAATCGTTCAGGTTTTCGAAGGAACAACCGGTCTTTCAGTTTCTGGAACAAGCGCAAAATTTGTAGGTAAAGTCATGGAAATGCCAGTATCTGAACAAGTG
>JBJTCW010000164.1:0-20900 GCA_046092065.1 Candidatus Nitrosotenuis sp.
AGGCTATATAAAGAGCACTTTCTCTTTCTTTACTAGGCAGCCAATTTCTTTGAAATTCACCATATCTGGCAAGATCGCCTCACACAAATCCATTAATTTGGCAGAACGGGGCTTGGCAATGTAATTGAATTACACCGATATTTTCTCAGTCGACAAAATGTTTGGCGGAAGCAACGATTCGTCCAATCCAATAATGTGGGCTATCTGGATCGTACCTATCGTAATTTTCGTCTTTTACGGGCAGCGAATCCAGCTGATGGTTACATCTGGAGAGATAAACAAGAGCATTGAAAAACTGCAAAAATACAAAGACGAAACAAGAAAGGAACTGCTTGACTATTTGCAAAAATCAAAAGCAAGCGGAGATGTTGAAAAAAAGGTAGACAGGTTCCTGGAATACTTTACAATAATGCCAGTGGATATAGACCCAAACGGAATAATGCCGAAAATAAAACATCTTCTAAGACTCAGAGAAGATTATACTAAAAACCAAGTCAATTTGTTGGCAGAAAATATTACTCCACTTGAGGCAAGCAAAATCCAAAATCTCCTAGAAGTTGTCACTTCTTTGAATTTGATGCACAAACTGGTGAGACATTTGTTCTTGACTGCAAAACGACAAAACAATTTCCCACTGATTTTACCACTCCAAATGATGATTCCATTTATCATGGAACAGGCTGATGCACTAAAAGGCGCAGTATCTGCTCTAAAGACTGGACAGCCAATTGGCGATGGAATAGGACCAATGATAATTGGCAAAATGATGCTAAAGTCAGAAAAAAAACAGATAGGCTTGGAGACCGTTTATGCAGAATCTGACTTTGATGGGCGCAAATTATACCTGCTAAAGGCAGAGGGTCCTTTGGCAACAGTAGGTAGGCCTGGGGACGCAGTCGAAATTCTTGTATTTGAAAAAAACCCACAGGCAATAATCATGGTTGATGCTGGACTAAAGCTAGAGGGAGAAACATCGGGTACAATAGCACAAGGATTTGGGGCTGCAATTGGAGGTGTTGGAACAGACAGATTCCAAATCGAAGAAATTGCAACAAAACATAACATTCCAGTTTATGCCATTGTCATAAAGCAATCAATCAAAGAGGCAATTACACTAATGACCAAAGAAATTGCTGACAAGGCAGAAGAAGTAGAATCTCAAATTTATGTCACTATACAAGAAAATACTAAACCAGGACAATCAATCATTATAGTCGGCGTTGGAAATACATTGGGGGTTCCGCAGTAATGTTTTCCAAAAAAGAAAAACCGTTAATCGCATTCACTGTGGAAACATGTCCATCTTGCAAAAAAGAGACCAAGAGAAAATTCAAAGAAGGGGACTGTCTTTTTGCGTCTGGAATCCAATGCGATTCATGCAAAATTCCAACAAATATTGCAAAGATTTTTGGCCAGGCTATAGAGTAGTAACTAGGGCACCGTTCTCATTAGGAATGAACGTGTGTTCTGCCTGTGCTACTCGCTGACCTGCGGCCTCATTTAGAACAGGATATGCACGAACAATCTTGTTTTTGATTAGCTCTTCTAGCAAAATTCTTGACTCTTTTTCATCTTGTGTTTTAGTTATCCAGCGTAATGCAAATGGCAAGGTGTTAAAATTCTCCCAGATAAAGTCTGCCAACTTGTTTGCATTTTCGTTTTTTGTCTTTTTTCGAGATACTAGGCCAAAAATGTTCTTAGTCTTTCCGTCCCTGACAAATCCAAGCCCCTTGGCAGTAGTGACAAAGGGCTCGCACGCATAGGCTTCTTTTGAGGATAGTGAAAAAGAGCCAATTGACCACATGTTTGGAATTGATTTTCCAGCATGAATCGTGTATTGTTCTAGAGAGTGACCAGAAAGATTTCCGATTGGTTTGAGGTTGTACTGCGTTATGGTTTTTTGTATTGTCTTTCCAATATCGCTTGATTTTGTTCCTTCCTTTACCATTGCCATTGCTGCCTTTAGTGCAGCTTCGGCAGTCTCTACCAGAATGGCAGACTCTGGATCATACGACACAGATACTGCAGTGTCTGCAATGTATCCGTTGATTTGGACGCCGAGATCTATTTTGATAAGATCAGAACTTGTTAGGACCTTGGGGTCGTTTGGCTCTGCGGTATAGTGAGCCGCGATTTCATTAAGACTTGTGTTAACCGGAAACGCGCATTTGCCGCCTCTGCTAGTTATTTCAGATTCAACAGTTTCGCAAATCTCGTATAATGTCTTTCCAACCCAGTCCTTGTTTCTTGCAAGCTCACGAACCTCGGATGCTATTTTGCCTGCTTTGATGTAATCGTCTAATTGCAATAGCTGGCATTGACTGGATTAGTTATTTAAAATCATGCAAGCTTAAATTGGGGCAGAAAATTTGCACACACAAGCGGGATCGTGGTCTAGCTTGGTATGATTCGGGTTTTGGGTACCTGAGGTCGTCGGTTCAAATCCGGCCGATCCCACTTTTACTAATAATATGATTTTTAATCGACTTGTTCAAAGTCGTATTGTTGAGTGCAAGACGCGAATGGATTCTAATTGCAGGAGTAATGCTTTTCATGATTGGCCTACTCGGAGTAGGACTTGCGTTAATCTATTCGGTATTGATTGCGGTTGCAATCTATGTTGGAGTCAAAGTGTATGTCGGACGCAAAAGTCTCAAAATTCGTAAAGAAATTCCAGAAGGAGTCTGCGTTCACTGCGGAGCAAAAATCACTGGTGCGATGTGCCCAAACTGTGATAAATAGTGCGCACTCTTTTAGCAATTAGCACCTACCATGAGTAAAATGCACCCCCAATTCACCACTTGCTCAACTTTTGCTCAATTTAGATCTAAAATGATATCTGGCTTGGAAATACTTAGGTAGAAAAAATGAGGACTTTGCCCCTAGCTGGTATAATTGCCGCTTTACTGTTTATTGGAATTTTTGCAGTTTCGTATTCTGAGGAATTAGCAGACCATGTCGTGATAAATGAAATCGATACAAATCCTCCAGGAGATGATTCCAAAACGGTTTCAGAATGGGTGGAACTGTACAATCCTACTGATAAAGATGTAAACATTGGAGGATGGAAAATCGCATCAACCACTGTTACCAAAAAAACACTAACACTACCATCTAGCACTGTGATAAAGCCTGGTCAATTCTTGGTTTATTCTTATCAAAGTCTTTGGTTTACTGATGTTTCTGAAAAAGTCCAGCTAAAGGACAAAGAAGGTACGGTAATAGATGAAACCCAAATTATCACTGATCAGAAAAACGACTACCAATCATGGCAGAGAAAATTTGATGGGGTAATCTCGGAATCAAATTCCTGGATTTTTAGAGGATCTACACCTGGTTCTACAAACGGCAAACTTGCAGGCACTGGGTCACAATCCACAGAACTTGCAGTCTCGATAAAATCCGACAAGAAAAGCTATGTCTTTGATGAAACCGCAATAATTTCCGGCAATGTCTCAAAACGAGTCTATCAGGAAAAACCAACTTACATTCAACAACAACTCATAATCAACATTGACGGCCCTGGCACATACCACAAACTTGTCACAATTTATCCTGACTTGAATCTGCAATACAAAACCTTGGTAAAACTAGACCAAGTGCAAGGCGTTACTGCAGGACAATACAATATCGATGTAAAGTATGGCGAGGTGACTGATTCTGGCGCCTTTTTCGTAGGCGACCAAGTCCAAGAAGCACAGGCTGAGCAGAAATCAGTACTGGAAATCTCGACTGATAAAGAAACCTACATTCCTGGCCAGACGGTAAAATTCACTGCAACAACTGATACTATCATTCCAGGCGAAGGCCTCAAGTATATTGTCTATGATGCAAATGGCATTCAGATATTCACAGGCAAGCTATTCCCGAATCAATACGGTGAGTTTTCCGGTAATGTCTACATGACTCCAACAAAGCCAGCATACGGCACATTAGATATTGTAGCGGACTATGGAGATCAGCACGCCAAGGCATCATTTGATCTGGCAAAAGACGACAAGGACTCACAAAAAATCGTCATAGTTACTGACAAGGACGCATATGCTCCTGGTGAGACCGTTATCATATCTGGAAGAAGCAACAAGTTTGTCACTGCATTGGACTTGGCAGTGGTCCAGACAGGAACCAGCTATCTTGGAGGAGTTCATCGTGAATCAACTGATAAAGTAGGAAATATCTTCAAGGCTAATGACCAAGTCAAGCTCGCTGGAGATAGCAGCTTTAGATACGAGCTCAAAATACCTGAAGGAACAGTAAACCTTGGCGATTACAAAGTCACAGTATCAAAAGAATTTGGACAAGCATCAACATATTTCAAAATAGTTGAAAATCCCGAAGACTATGTTGCAACTGCAAAATACTACGTCAAAACTGATCAAAACGAGTATTCTCCAGCAGACACTGTTTTGGTGACTGGACATATTGATCTTGCAGAAAGAAGCACCTTCCAAGCAATACCTGTCAAAATCTCACTCATGGATGACAAGGGAAAACAAATCAGCTTTGCAATCGGTGTATCTAGCAAGCAGCTAGTGCAAGACAAGGTAGCTGGCAAAACTGCTACATACTCGTTTACATCAATTCCTGATGCTGCAGGAAATTTCAAGCTAGACTTTGGAGTAAACCCATCAGCATTTAGTCCTGGAGTATACACCATTCGAGGCAGTTATGAAAAACATCTGTTTGACACTAAATTTGTAGTAAAAAGTGGATTAAACATTAAAGACAAAAACATCTCTGCAACTACTGACAAACAAGTCTATGGCCTAGGCGAAACCGTGTCTTTGAATGGTGTTTTACCAGCAGGTCAATCCGCAGTCAAGATCACACTCACAGATCCTAACGGTGAAACTCTCAACGAAGGCGCAAAAATAGACAAAAGCCTATTCGCTTGGAGCTGGAAGGCACCACTCAAAGAATTTGGCTCTGCAGACATTCGTGATCCAAGAGCACCACGCCCAAGCGTATTTGGAGTATACAAGATTTCAGTTAGCGCAACTTCACAAACAATCGATGTTTTCTTCAAGTTATCCGCAAATCCAGAATATGACACACTAGAGGTAAAGCCACTAGATGTCAAAACCGACAAGGAAACCTATCGTGCAGGTGAAAAGATGGTTGTTACTGGGGCTGCAATAAAACGCCAAGGAGCAACTGCCAACGTGGGCACTGTTTCTGACAGAGTCAATCTGGAAGTAAAAACAATGACAAACAAAGTCCTTTACACTTCAGGCTTGGACACTGACAACGGTGGTGGATTCAAGACAACATATGATTTACCGTTGACACTATTCAAGGAAGGCAAATACAAAATAGTCGCATCATATCAAAAATTGCGCGTAGAAACCAAGTTTGAAATCAAAAATGACATTCCTGTAAACGAAGGCGGAAAAACTGTACTGACTGTATCTACTGACAGACAACAGTATCTTGTTGGCGACACAGTGCACATTACCGGCTCTACTAACAAAGTCATATTCTTGAGCACACTTGATCTAGTAGTGAATCACAAAAAAGATAATTCAATAGATTGCGGCAAATTCTATTGCGGCCTTGGCGGAAAACAAATTGATATTGCAAGATCTTATTTGAATGGAATTTATTCATATGACTACAAAATCCCAAGCTCTTCCGCACTAGGAACATACGAAGTAATTGTGGACACTGACTTTGGAACATTCTCAACAACATTTGATGTTGTAGAAAAGCTAGCCAAAAAAGCAGTTGGAGTAAGCACAATATCTGAAAAGTTTAACAGAATTTCAGACCCAACAGTTGAGGTAGGATTATTTGAGCAGGACAGAAACGGAACCGCAATAGCTCCAAGTATGGTTCAAGGTTCTTTAGTAGTGCCAAGAGGCTCTGAAAAGACAACAAACCTTACAATTCTAGCAGATGACGGCACTTGCATAATTGGGCAGGCCAAAGAATGCCTAGTTTCTGGACCAACAAAAGACAAGGGACTGGCATACAAAACAGTAACTGCTGCCGGAATGATGTACAAGGTAACATATTCTGGCTATGACCAGGTATTGGAAAAGTTCTCAATTACACCCCAGTCAAGCGATGATGTAATTCCAGATTCTACATGGACTATCAAAGTGGACAATCATGTATCTGCCGCAAAACTGTACTATGAGCTAGTATACAAGCAAATCCAGTAAGAAGATATTTCACCATTATTCTGTACAATTATGCACATTCAGGTTTTGATGTTCAAGCAGGACGACCCAAAAAAATGTACCGCCGCAAAACTAGTAAAATTCAATCTGGCAAAAAGTGTCACAAAAACGACATCAAATACTATAGTGTTGGATCCTTTTGCAAAACAAACCTTACTACACCATGATTCCAAGCTAGCTGATTCTATAACGGGAATCGACTGCTCTTGGAATTTGGCAGATGTCACATTTAACAAAAAATTTGGAGGAATTCCAAGAAAACTTCCACCCCTTTTGGCAGGCAATCCTGTAAACTATGCCAAGCTTGGCAAGCTGACAACCGTCGAGGCAATTGCCGGTGGTGCATTCATCTTGGGTCATGACAAGCTGGCACTGGAATTGCTATCCAAATTCAACTGGGGTCACACCTTTTACGAGCTAAACCAAGATCTACTGCAAGACTATGCCAAACTAGATCTGGAAGAGCAGATCCAGCCCTTGCTTGCCGAATACGGGATTGCACAAATTGACTAAGCAGCAAATAAGCTATTCAGAGTAAAGATTTATTCAAACACTCTTTGGGAGCCGTTAGACATGGCTTCTGAATCCCAAAATGCGGGGTTTGCACGTAATCTAGGATTACTTGATGTGGTAATGGTAGGTGTCGCCGCAATGATTGGCGGCGCAATATTTGTCCTGGTTGGTCCTGGAATGGGAGAAGCCGGACCCGCTCTTATGATTGCGTTTTTGTTCAACGGAATAATTACTATCTTTACTGCATTCACATATGCGGAGCTGAGCTCAGCCCTACCAGATACCGGCGGTGGATATCGTTGGGTCAGAGAGGGAATGCCAAGACCAAACGCGTTTTTGAGCGGATGGATGTCGTGGTTTGCCCATACAATAGCTGGCAGTCTTTACGCTGTAGCATTTGCGTCGTTTTTTGCCCATCTTTTGGATACTGCAAAAATCATAGAGTCATCAATATTTTTGGAAAAAGGACTAGCCGCAATTGCAATCATTGCATTTACTTTTATCAATGTACGAGGCACTTCGCAGACAAGTAAGGTCGGCAACGTAATCACAATATCACAAATCACAATAATTGGACTGCTAATTGTTGTGGCGTTATTTGCAATGGTGTTTACAAACCCAACATGGCCTCAAAACTTTACCAACTTTATGCCAAATGGAATGTCTGGTTTGGTTGTGGCGATGGGCCTCACATTTATCGCATTTGAGGGATACGAAGTAATAGCGCAGACCGGAAATGAGCTAAAGAATCCAAAAAAGAACATTCCACGGGCAATCTTCATTTCTTTGCTAGTTGTAATTGCAATCTATATCGTCTTTACATTTTCGTTTATTGGTGGTTTATCATCTGAAAAAGTTGGACAACCATCATGGAAGTTCATTGGGGACCTTGGAGAAATTGGAATTATAGAAGCGGCAAAGAACTTTATGCCATTTGGAGCAATGATTGTACTTGCAGGCGGATTCATATCGACACTTGCAGCACTAAATGCAACAACATACTCGTCTAGTCGAGTTTCATATGCAATGGGCACTCATTATAATCTGCCACACTTTTTTGGCAAGATTCATCCAAAATACAAAACACCTGCGATTTCTACAATTGCATCTGGAATCATAATGCTTTTCATGGCAATGGCATTTGATCTTACATCAATTGCATTTGCTGCAAGTGTGATGTTTTTGTTCTTGTTTGCTCAGGTGAACTATGCGGCAATTACTATACGCAGACTGTATGGCAAAAAGCTAGATTATTCATTCAAGACTCCATTCTTTCCTATAATTCCGACACTTGGAATCTTGTCTGCAGTGGGATTGTCAGTGTATTTGCTGTTCAAAGAACCAACGTCATGGGTTATTGCAATAATATGGATTGTCTCTGGCTTTATCATTTACAAATCATACACATCAAAAAAGGAAATAGAGCACTATGCACCGCTTGTGTATAACCAGGGACCCAAAGAGCGCAAAGAATACCGGGTCCTGATTATTTATCATCCGAAATACGTTACAGACTATTACAAAATAGCAAATGCCATAGTGCAGGAAAAACAAGGCGAGGTCTCGTTTTTGAGTGTGGTCAAAATTCCAGTACATCTGCCACTTGATGCCACAAACAAGGTAGCCGAATCAGAAATAGAGGAATTCAATGAGCTCAAAAAGCAAATCCCACAATCAATACGACACCGATACCTAGTCAGAATATCCCATGATGAAACGGATGCCATACTGTCTACTGTGGAAGAGCAGGGAATCAACCTAGTAATAATTGACTTTGGATTTTTGAGAAACAACAGAAAACTACTCCAGCTGTCCACATGCGACTTTGTAGGCATACGACTAGGCAAAAGCTTTGACCAAGAGCTGGAAAACCTGGTGGTCTCTTATGACAAGGGAAGACACTCTGATCTGGGATTGAGAGTGGCACACGCAATTTCCAAGGCAAGCTCCAGTAGAATCAGAATAGTTCGCGGCGTGGTAGAAAAGCCGGAAACAGAAATTGAAATCATGAACAGAATAAACGAGATAATGTTTGATTTGGATATCAAAAAAATCCAGTTTGAAAAGGTCTACCCAAAGACAAAAAATGTCGCCCCAACATTACTGGAAAGCTTTGATAAAATTGAAAACGAGTTGATTATTCTAGGTGCAGGCAATCAGGCAGATTCCGCATTTTCTCCAAAAACACTCGAAATAGTGGACAAGACAAAAAAATCAATCTTTGTGATTCGCGACCACCAGTTCTCCGAATTCCATGCAAGAAGATTCTGGAGAATAATATCATCAAGAATGCGGGAAAACCGTCATTTGTACAAAATCTATGTCGACATTGCACATCTTGGCTATTCCATAAAGGAAAAGCGTTCTCATGGATATGACGAGGAATATTTCGATTCCAAGATGAAATAGTGTAAATATCTGGTTATAGTATAATCCACTGCGAGCTGGTGGACGATTACTGCGAAAGCAGAGGAAACTCCTCCCTCAATGCAGATGTGTGTTGCGGTGACGCAAAGCCAGAGATGGTAGGCAACAGAACAGAAAAAATCCGAACTGGAGCACTGTGATGGTACTCCCTGAGATTTCCAGAAAACGGAATGAAAATCTGTCCCACACGGAGAAAAGCCAAACAGAGCCGGGATCTGCACCTAAGACTCAGGTAGGCTGCAAAGCGAAATGTCGTTTACAAACAGAAGGAGGGTTATGGCCAGCACGCAATATTTTATCTCAAGCCGATTTTGATATTCGTCTTTAGTTTTTCATTAGTGCCGGAAGGTGATGTGGTGTCTGTGAATTTGAGTTGGGCAGTACCACCTATCTTTAGATGCTTTCCATCGATTTCCTTTGGCATCTTTACAGATACAACAAACTGGTTTGTGTTCTCACCTGTTTCCCGTAATGATGTTGTCTTGGCATCAAATGCTGCGTTTGCCAAAGTAGTCTTGATTCCATTTGTTGTCTTGAATTCTATTTTGCTCAAGGAAATGTTGTCCACGGTTCTTGAATCCAAATTAAAATCGGGATCGTTGATTCTCACTTGAAATGTCTGGCCTATGCGGGCATTTTTTGGATACACATCAAATCCTGTCGTGTATTTTTTTGCAGAAATAGATGCTGATGATGTCTTGGAATGTCCTGAATAATCCGATTCGTCCTTGTATGTGATTACCAGAGTATCCCCTTGGGTTACATCGCGCCCGTTTATTGTAGCGGGAATTGTAATTTTTCCAACAAAGACTCCAGAGCTTGGGTCTGTCTCTAGTATTGTGCTAGGACCTGTGATGGTGGTTCCTGCTAGCTTGAACTCTAGTAATCCAGAAGTGGACACCTCATCCACTGCACGTGGAGATGTATCCAAGTCACCATCATTTACGTAAAATGTCACTGTTCCGCCTGGAACCAGAGTAGAGCTGGAAAAAATCGTAATTGTTGCCAAAACTATTCCGATTAGCGGTATCATAGTATGTTTCTGAGCTTTTCTGCCAGATCTGGCTTTTCAATATTACTCATGATAAATCCTATGTCGGATTTATCGTCAACATCCCACATTATTCTGCTAATCAGGGCAAATGTCACTGGGATGTTTCTGGACTTGGCAGTGCTCAGGTGAATTTTGTAGCTGTCCTCATCATAATGTGTCTCCATTACGTTGATTGGGCTGCGCAACAATGCATTTGTCCCATCAAATTTCCGTGATGGCACGACTATGACCTGAGGGGTTTTTTGCAATCTAATCAGCTCATCAATGTCTTGCGGCCTGATTAGTGGAATATCCTGTGGAAATACTATTGATGCATCAAAGTTGTTCTCGATTAGGTATTTTTCCGATAATGCAACTGCCGCGTTTACCCCGTTTTCTTTTTCCTCAAAGATCTGGGCGGTGTCGTATTTTTTTGCAATCTCAAATGCTGTTTCGTCTCTGGATATGACTATTGTTTTAGAGATTTGCGATTTTGATATTGCGGATAGGACCTCATCCAGCATTGTTTTGCATAATTCCTCTGTCTTTTCTTGCGATAATCCTAAGCGGCTTTTTGCCCTTGAAAATGTCTTTACTGGTATGATTGATGCTATTTGCAAGCTATCTTACGTTCTTTAGTACAAATGATGCCAAAGCATCTTCAGCAATTTTGTTGTTCATCTTGATGCTAGTGTCAAATACTTTCATGTCCAAGTTTTGGATTCTCTTTGTTAGTAGTCTGTCTTTGGAATCAATCACTACATTTCCGCAGACATCAGAGTACATTTGTGCAATTCCATATGGAGAGACTTCAATTCCTGCAGCCGTCATGTATTCTGCAGCCGGTCCGGAAAACGCCTTGTTGCCAATAATAGGACTGACTGCCACAACCTTTCTTCTGTTCTTTGAGAGCTCTTTTCTGATTCCTTTGATCTGAAGCATTGGACCGATGCTGGTAAGTGGGTTGCCTGGTGCAATTATTATCAAATCAGAATCATGAATCGCATTTACTGCTTCTGGGTTTGGTCGAGCCTTGTCTGCACCAATATACTGAATGCCCTCGACTTTGTCCTTACCCTTGTATTTTACCCAGAATTCCTGTAAATGCATCTCGCCTTTGTTTGTGGTGATTCTTGTTTCAATGGTGTTGTCTGTAACTGGCATTATTTTTGCCTCGACTGCAAATTTTTCACACATCCATTTTGTAATGTCGGCCAAGTTTTTGCCGTTCTTTAACATGTTTGTTCTAATCAAGTGCGTTGCTGCGTCTCTGTCTCCAATTCTAAACCATGTCTCTTCTCCAAAAATCTCCATCTGTCGCAAAAATCCAAAGGTGTCTTTTCTTATGCCCCAGCCTTTTTCATAATCCAAAATGTCTGCAAGACCGTAAATTATGGTATCAATGTCTGGACACACATACAATCCGTACAGCCAATAATTATCGCCGACATTACAAACTACGTTGACATCGCGAGTCTGCGAGATCAGGCCACGGACAAACTTGACAGAACCTGTGCCCCCCGCCAAAATTGTTATCATAAAACCCTTTTTGTATGCTGCCTCAGATCAATATTACCTTTTCAATAATATGCAAAAATTACAAAACAAAAATTTTTAAGAAAATTATTTTGCAAATCCTCACTTTGATTTTCAGATCTCAAGACAAGATTTATTACTGTGCGAGCAAAGCAAGACGATCGTGAATAGGGGTTCTCTATTAGCGTTATCTATTTTAGCGATCTTAGTTACAGGCATGGTTTCTCCAGCATTTGCCGCCCAGCTCAACTGGGACGCAAAGACTCCAGAATCTGCAGACACTCCAAAGTTCAAATTCCAAAGAACCACCTTTATTGAATACAAAGAGGGAGGCTCTATTGCAGATGCATTAAGAGGAAAAGATCTCACAATGGAGTTCAGCGCAGACTCTACAAATCCAGGCGTAGCAGATTTGATTGAAAAAATGAATACCAATCTAAGCTCAATGCAAAGCACAGCACACGTTACTGATCTTAAAATCGATTATCATGCATCAATTACTGGAAGAGGAGACAATGCCTCTGTTGACTTTAGAATTGTTCTTACACCTACAATTGATGGTTATTTGATAAAACCATACACTGAAGGTTCTCCAGCATTGTTTGATGTATTGTGGAGAGGACTCAAAGTAGATGGCCCAATTACAATTACAACAGAAGAATATGGCGATGTAGAAATCAACCAACCATTATCATTCTTTGAGAAAAACTATCCAGACGTAGCTTCACAAATCACTGACAAGGCAAAAGATGTAATGACAATGCCATTGATGGATGCATCTGGTCTTGGTGGATTGGGAATAGGCAGCTGGCACTTTTTGGCAGACCCAACCGGCATTGTAGCAGAGACTAGCAAGTTTGGTTACTCTGGCGCCAAAGTCGTAGTGTCATCATTTACAATGGGTGAGAGCAGCTTCCGTGAAGGACAAATCAAAGAAAAAGAATTTGATGCAACATTTACCTCTGATAAAACTTATAGCGTTAGATCTGTAGAGTCTGGCGACTCTGGAAACATTTTCCTTGCTGGCTATGCATCACCTGACAAAGTAAAAGGTGTTGAAGTAGTGGGACTATCACCAGTAGCACCATCAACCGGCGCACAAACATCATCTGGTTCATTCCCAATATTCATCATATATGGAATGGCAGGAATGGCAGCTGCAGGCGCAGGTGGCTTTTTCATGTGGAGCAACAAAAAGGCAAAGAAAGATGCCGGACTTACACAAACAGGAATCGACCCAAGACACCTAAGAGGTGTTGATACCAGCGAAGCATCTGGAGGCTACAAGACCAACAGAGGCGAAGCAGAACTAGCAACTGATGACCAAACACACAACCAACACGCAAGCGTATATGATCAAGGCTCAACACGTGGCTCACTTCCAGCAGGCTATTCACAACCAAAGGAAGAACCAAAACCAAGCTCCAACCGTGGCTCTATGCCAAAAGACTGGAAGCCTTAGATAATTTTTAATTCAGATTCGCAACTAGTCTGTTATTTCTATACTCTAGAATCATCAAAGTTATTCCTAAAATTCCACACAAAATCAGAATCATTTCTGTTGTTTGAATCAGTGAATGCGAAAACGACTCTGTAATCCTGGTTTCATTGATGCTGGATACAAGATATGCATATGCAAACACCATATAGTTTGTTGCCCAGTGGATAAGCAAGGACGCTACAAATCCATATTTGTAATAGATCCAGCCGATTATGATTCCAGCCATTGCTGCCTGGGCGAACTTGCCAGTGCTCCATTGATCAGACAAAATGTGAGCCGCGCCAAACAAAACGCCTATCACTGTAATCAGAATTATTGCCTTTTTTGAATTTGTAATTGGAAGATTATCTGATGGATTCCATAATGACTTGATGAACAATTTGCCGGACGCTCTATGGGAATATAGCAAAAATAACGGAATTCCAATCAGTAATATTCGAAATGCAAACTCCTCGATCAATGGTGCTGTGGAAACGCCCATGAAACCGATTAGATCATTATCGAAAACTGGTGGAGTTATGTTGATTCCTATGGTTTGCTGGACTGCATCAATTGCGCCTGATAGTACCACAATAATGGAAAACCATTTTATTGCATGAATGAGATAGTTTCCTGTCTGAGATTGGTAGATACCGGACATAAGGGGAGATAGAACCTGCAGAAAATTCTTTTTTGGGCCAAGCGTTGCAATTACAAATAATATCAGAAATGTTACCCATGATACTACAAAGACATCGCCTATTGTTATCCCTTGGAGGAACTGCAAATCATAGCGCTTGATTATGTCCAGCTCTGTTATTGGCAGTCCATAGTCGATGTTCTTGCCTATTTGGGAATCAAAAAACAGGTACGTACCAATTGGAAACGAGAGAATCATCAGGCCAAAAATTACCGAAACAAGTGCTGAATATGGAATCGCTATGCCTTGGAGAATTTTGTGATCTTGCAAGTCTAGTGGATTTCTATGCTGGATTCTGAGAATCCTAGTCTTACCAAGGTTTCTTTCATGGTATCACGGTGATCGCCTTGCAAAAAGATGTAATTGTCCTTTGTGGTTCCACCGCAGGCGTATTTGCGTTTTAGCTCGCTTAGTGTTCCGTCCAAATCGTTTAGCTTGGAATCAAGTCCTTCGATCATTGTACCCTTTTTCTTGAATCGTCGTTCTTCTATTCTCACAACAATTTTGGTTGATTCTTTGTTAAGATCACCGCAAGCACACAAATCTTCAGGTAGTCCACATGTGTTGCAAATTACTGCCATTATTTTACTAACGATCATTGGCTAGTCCGACTATTAAGCCTTGTCTGAATTTTCTTGTAAGTTTTTTACAAAGGAATTGGATTTAAAAATAATGTCGCAGGATCTGAGAAAAAAAGCAGTAGAGTTGTTGCTCAAGGGAGCTACATTACTTGCAGAACCATGTCCTTATTGCAAGGGAGTCAGGGTGATGCAAGACGGAAACGCATTATGTGTTAGCTGCGGAAAAGAGCCTGATCAGACAAAATCTGTTCCCGAGTCACAACCGGATCAAAAGCCAAGCCCAATTTTGGATTCTATGAACAAAAAACTGGAAGAACTTGCAAAAGAGCTAGAGTCGGAAAAAGACCATGAAAAACAGCAATCTATACTAAAGTCGATAAATGCTCTTCTGGAGACTGTGCAAAAGCTTCAGAAATGAATGTGCCAAAAAAGATAAAGTTTTTATCTTTAATTCCTAGCTTCCACATTAAATGAGCAGTAGCAAAAAGAAAAGCGCACCATTACCAGCATCGTCCGCAGGTTTATTGCGTTTCTTTGAGGATGAAACTAAAGGATACAAACTAGATCCAAAAATCGTAGTTTCAATTCCAGTAGGCCTAATCATAGTTTCTTGGTTAATTGACATCTTTCTAGTAAAATAGACCAGAAATGACCGAGTCATACGATGATGTATCTAAAATACACAAGCGTTACTCCCTAACTCTTCTTACACCATCATCAAAATATCATTCTCTGATATTTTCCGCAATCATATCGGTAATTACTGGATATTTCATACTCACTTCGTATTTTGATAGACAGGACGAGCTGATCTATCGATTACCAATATTGATTGGTGTTTTGCTAATTACGCAAAAAATAGATGCAAGGCTGATTCGAAACAGGGAATACTCCAAGGCACTTCACATGTCACTATTTGGAAACATGTCATGGCTTGCAATTGCTCTTATGGGAATGGCGGCATTTTCAGTCCTTGGCAAACCGGAACTATCACTACTATATGTCACAGAGGGAATGATAATTTTTACAAGCTTTAGACTGGGATTACTAACAACAACTCTAGGATTATCCATGAGAAAGGCATGGGCAATTTGCTTTATCCAGCCGATGGCAATGTATCTGATTTTAATTCCACAGGAACAATGGTTACCATCATTGACTGACCCTATAGTTCTAGGCCTCGGTGCAACATTTCTGGGAATCTCTACAATCTGGTCATATCTAACAGACAGGGCAGGACGTCCTGGCATTCGTAGCACACACGAATTAATCCAAGCATATCTTGCATCCAGAGGAAAAAACAATTACGAAGAAGTAGAATCCATAATAGAATCCCGCTCCGGCCCATCAGATGTAGTAACATCGCAAATAAGATTCCAGTCAGGAAATAATGATTTTAGAATGGTTCTGCCAGAAATTCATCCAGGACCATATCACCCAATAGGCGGAAGCAACATCACATACAGAATCTATCAAACACTAAATTCATCTGCAATGGTGATGCACAGCGTTTCTGATCATGCGCTAAATCTGCCATCACAAAACACAGTAAATGAGTATCTTGGCACATTTTCAACAAATGCAGTAATCAAAAAGGGCTCTACATGCACAGAGCCGGTAACTGTAACTGTAAACAAGGCTCGCGTAACAGGAATATTATTTGATAAAACCGCAATTCTGTTTCTGTCATTATCTCCACATGGAATGGAGGATGTTCCAAGCAATGTCAAGCAGGAAATTGAACAGCTTGCAATAAACCGAGACTTTGAGAGAATTCTGATAGTGGACTGCCACAATGCAATGGGTGAGGAAATTGGCCAGGAAGACTCGCAAGACATGCTAAAGGCTGCCAAGGCAACACTGGAATCACTAGTCACCAAAGAATCACACCAACTGGAATTTGGCTATGCCAATTCAAAATCAATGAATCTTAGTTCAATTGATCTTGGTCCTGGAGGGCTGGGAGTATTGTGCCTCAAGCTAAATGGCAAGAAATTCTTTTTGGGCTGGTCTGATTCCAATAACATGGAAAATGGCGTACGAGAGCATATAGTGAATCATTTTGCAAAAAATGACTACTCCCTAATAGAATTATGCACATCAGATACGCATTTCAGCTCTGTCGTAGTAAGAACTAGAACCGGCTATTACCCATTTGGCAAAATAGCAACGCCAGATTCTATAGCAGAATGGTACTATACAATAGCGCAGCAGGCAGAAAAAAACCTGCAACCAACATCATTTGAGATCCTAGAACACAAGACAAACATCAAGGTCATGGGAGGGGCAATACTGGAGGACTTTTCAAAGGCACTGGACAGGTCATTGCTTTTGACAAAGGGATTTGCCATTGGCAGTTTTCTAATCTTTATTGGCTCTCTTTTTCTATAGTGCGGATATTTTCTAAATTCCCGTAAAACTCGTCCAAAAAAGTTCCAAGCTGAAATATTGGCACGACAGGCACCTTGTCGACAAAGCTGATTCTATCCTGGTATAATGTCACAATTACTGGTGCGGCAATAGAGCCCTTTGTCTTTGCTACATACTGCTTGGTTCTCTCTATTTGCTTTTGAGCTATTGTGTTTAGTGCCGACGGTGTGGTCTTTTTCCAGTGCTTGCAGTCAATTAGCATTGCAACCCCAAGCCTGATTCCAACAACATCAATTTCCATTCTGGGCTTGGTCAAAATCAGATTTCGTATGGTGGAAAATCCATTTGCTTCCAAGACCTTGGCTGCTAGGCCCTCAAAGTCCTTCCAGTCTAGATGCTTTGCAATTTCATCAATGAGTATTCCTTTTTTTATCGCAAGAATGCTTGCCTGGATTTTATCGCCTTCATCAAATTGTATGGTATCACCATCAAATTTTCCAATGTTGTTTGATGCCAGTTCCTGCAGCATTTTTTTTGCTGATGGCTTGTCTGTTTTGGTTATGACGGCAAAGTCTTCTATTGATATTCCTCCAGGAATTATGCCATCTGTTGCGTTTAACCACGAGTTCATTCTGATTTATTTTTGGTTTTACGAATTAAAAGCATTGCATAGAATTTTCATCAAGCAAATATCACATCTAATATCATTGGAGCTTTAAATTAGATGCACACATGATGGTATCTGTGAAGGTTTTATTCGTTTTAGCTATATTGGTATTATTTGGATTTGGAATTGTATATGCAGAAAAAGGAACCTTTGTTGATAAAGTACAATTCATACAATATCTTGATGAGAGCACCGCAATAGAAGAGGTAAAAAAGAAAAACCTCGACATTTACTATTCCAGAATTCCAGCAGAGCTAATCCAGGATACTGGCACACAAAACTTACAGGTCTTTTACACTACGGGCGGCTCGTTTGGAATCTTGGTAAATTCTGCACCTGGAGAAGAGTTTAATCCATTTTCATATCAAAAGGCAAGATTTGCTCTCAATTATCTAGTTGACAGAAAGCTGATTGTGGATGAGCTAATGTCAGGCTATGGAGTACCAATGACATCAAATTACGGACCATACGATCCTGATTTTCTAAGTATTGTATCGGAGCTGGAAAAATTCCATTTTAGGTATAATCCAGAGCTTGCAAACCAAATGATTACCCAATCAATGATTGATTCGGGCGCAAAAAAAATCGATGGAAAATGGCAATACCATACCAAGCCAGTAACAGTGACATTTTTCATAAGAAACGACGATCCTGTGCGCAAATCAATTGGTGAGGTCATATCGTCTGAGCTTGAAAAGGCGGGATTTACAGTCAAAAAAGACTTTGGCGACCTCAACAAGGCATATGTCGTAGTGTATGGGTCCAATCCATCGGAGCTAAAGTGGAGTCTTTACACAGAAGGATATGCAGGTAGGTCGGCATTTGTAAAATATGATCCTCTAGGTCTTGCGCAAATGTATGCACCGTGGTATTCCAACATGCCGGGCTTTAACAATCCGCAATACTGGAACTACAAAAATGACAAAATAGATGATATCACAAAGAAAATCTATTCCAGCAATTACACTTCACAGCAAGAACGCTCCGAGCTTATCCAAGAAGCAACCATACAAGGAGTAAACGAGTCTGTTCGAATATTTCTGGCGGCAAAAATCGACCCGTTTGTTGCAAACAAAAATGTAAACGGAATAATCAACGACTTTGGCGGAGGAATCACAAACAGGTTCACCCCAATCAATGCAAGAACGGATGATTCTACGCTAAAAATAGGAGTAAAGCAGATCTATCAAGGTGCATGGAATCCCGTGCGAGGACTATCCGATGCATATTCCAAAAACATTTGGGATAATCTGTATGATCCTGGCATGTTCAAAAATCCATATTCTGGCCAAAACTTTCCAGTAAGACAAAGCTGGAATGTGGAGACTAAAGGCCCAAATGGAAAACTGGATGTTCCATCTGATGCAATCAACTGGGATCCAGTATCACACAAATGGGTCAAAATGGGTGCAGGAAAAAAAGCAACAAGCAAGATAACATATGATCTGACCTGGTCCAACTGGCACGACGGGCAAAAAATGGACATGAATGATGTACTGTATTCTGTATATTTCACGCAGGAATGGGGAACCGCACCAACTGAAAACGACAAAACCTTTGATCCAGAATATACTCCCACTGCAAGCCAGGCAGCAAAAACCCTGATTGCTATAAAGCCAATAGATGATGATACCATCGAAGTTTATGTTGATTTTTGGCACTTTGATGAATCCGAAATCGCGGACTGGGGCGGAGTCTGGGTTACAATGCCATGGGAGACAATGGCCGCAATGGAGCAGGCAGTAATTGATGGAAAAGCCTCGTTTTCTCGGACAGATTCCCAGATAAAAAACCAAAACTGGCTCTCACTGATCATACCAAGGGATGCACAAATAATATCGCAATACCTGCAAGGATTTTCAGATTCTAATTTTATACATCCGGCTTTGGCTGATTTTAACAATTCAAATGATTATTACAAATCAAGATATGACAGTGCAATTTCTTGGATAAAGCAGAAAAACCACGCAGTGATTAGCAACGGACCGTTTTATCTGGATAGTTATTCTCCAGAGGCAAGAACCATAACGATAAAGGCATTTGATGATCCTACATATCCATACAAATCTGGATACTGGGAAAAATTTGAGCAAGTTAGCCTGCCGCAGATAAAATCAATCAATATAGCAGACAAAATAATTCGAGGAGAAAAGCTAGAGATTCCTATTACTACACAATTCGCAACTAGTCTGTATTATTTTGTAAATGATGCATCGGGTGCAGAAATAACAAGCGGAGTAATTCCAATTTATAATAATGCCGGTACAATATCACTTGATTCCAGTATCACACAAAAAATGATGCTAGGGGGAAATGACATCAAAGTATATGCAATATCGGATTCTGTCCTAAAGCCAGACATTTACTCTAAAAGTGTTCTCGCAATAGATTCCATTGATAATAATTACACACAAACCATAATTCAAAACAAAACCAAACCACAAGCAGACTATAACGTATTATTCATAATAATTGGCGCAATCATCGTTGGCATAATACTATACATCAAAAAAATACGTACAAACCACTGATAAATGATACATGCAAATTCTACACAGTCTTATATCTAAAATATCAAAAAAACAATTCGGAGATAACAAAAATGCCAGACGAATCATGCAGAAATTGCGGCGGACGCCTAAAAAAATGCACAATCTGCGCCGAATGCCGAGGAGCAGTTGCGTTTGTATGTGTACAATGCGGAACCAGAACAAACGAGCAAGTCCATTCATTGTGCTTTATGGCAGAGATTCCACAAATAGAGTCCACAATTCCTGTGTTTCAAAGACATGTCATTGCAGCCTGAGAGCAATCATACTTAATGCTTAAGTAGTCTTTTCAGACCTTGTTTGATCACTCTATGCACAAAGTCGGTATAGCGTTGGTCCTAATGGCAATCTTGGTATTACCTACCAATGCATTTTCTCAAAGCTCAAAAATTATTCTACTTGATACCTTTGGCGAGTACAAAAAGGGAGAAAACGTCTTTGTCTTTGGGCAAATAGCCCAGGTCTCGCCAGAGCTATATATCGTAACTCAGATAGTAAATCCAAACGGAGACTTGTGCCAGATTCAGCAGCTAAAACCGTTATCCGATGGCAATTTCATCACCGATCCAATTCCATTGACTGGAAAAATCTGCGGCCTAGCAGGAAAATATTCAGTCAAGGTGTTTTATGGCGATTATACAGCTTCAAGCTCGTTTAATTTACAAAATGAAAAACTACAGGAAAAATCAAGCAAGGACTATTTATCATCTGCTGTATCACTAATCGAATCAAAAATCTCTTCTTCAAAAAAATCTCAAAATATTTCCAGCGAACTTGAGACAAGATTTTCTGATATCAAAAACACTTCGGATATTTCAAAGCTAAGAGACTTGTATTCTGATTTATTTTTGGCATACCACGA
>JBJTCW010000165.1:0-2708 GCA_046092065.1 Candidatus Nitrosotenuis sp.
AAACGCCCTACTTGAAAATCTTGGCAGTGTGGATAGTATTGATGCCATCTAGCCAACCATTTTTTTGACCAAATCCACAAATTCCTGCTCGTTCATTGGTGGAATCTTCATTATCTGCAGGTTTTGATCAACGTGACTTTGAGATTTTTGTCCAACCAACGGTGCCAATACCCCTGGTGTAGAGCGAATAAACTGCAAGCATCGCAATGATGGCTGTGAAATATTGCCAAATTCAGGTACAGTTCCAGGTGCCAAGAGTCTTCCCTGCATCAATGGCACACTTGTAAACACTCCAATTCCCAAAGCCATGCATGCTTCTAATGTAGAGACATCTTTGTTCTGTATTGGCTGTGATTTTACCATCAATGCTTGATCATAATACAGATTGTATGGTAGCTGAATGAATCGGAATCCATGGTTTTCTCCGCCGGCTTTTTTTGCCATTTCAATTGTATCTGATAATGAAAGATAGTGCTGATTGTCTTTTGGAACTCTAAAGCATTCCCATGTTGCCATGCCATAGAATCGAATCTTGCCTTCTTTTCGCATTTTTTCATAAAACTCAAAAACCTCTTGCAGGTTTTTGAGGAATTGTTCCCGAGAGATGTCTGGCTGGCCTTCAACAGAATTGTGCAGATACATCAAGTCAATGCATTCAAGGTCGAGATTTTTCAGGCTACGGTTCAGCTGGTCCTGCAGATACGGTATTGTCATGCAGTGATATCCGGAGGAAATGTCGTTTGCCTTGATCACACCAGATGTCGCATATTCTCGTTGAACATAAGCCCAGAACTCTTCTTTGACGTCTGCATCATTTGTGACATAGCCGTTTTTTGTGCTCACAAAAATCTGGTCTCGAGTGATTTTGCTCTGTGATATCAGAGATGCAATTGCCTTTCCTACGGAACGCTCTGCCTTTTGCGCCCTATAATTAATGGCAGTATCAATTACGTTTACTCCGGATAAAATGGATTTTCTTACTGCTTCTTCTACCTGGATGTCGGTTTGCGGATCTGGATTGCCAAGATAGGTTCCAATTCCTACATTTGATAGTGTAAGATCTTGTGCCATTCTATAATTTTCAGGCATGAATTTTGAGGAAAACTGTTTTGTTCCATTACTAGTTGCAAAGCCTGCTATCATGGTCTGACTCTAGATGCGTTTGATTTAACTGTTCTTTGCTATTGCAATTAAAATTGATATCACAAATAATGCACCAGTAATTCTGGAAAACAATACGGTTGATTTCATCACTCCAACAAATCGTTCTATATCATCAAGATATTGTTTTATTTTTTTGCCCGACTTTATTGCCAATGGAATTGTAGCAAAAACCATTGCAGAGTATACTGGAAGCAATCCTGATACAATTCCAATTATAATCAAAGAATATGCCACACCTGGAAATACCCAGTATAGATTTGCAGCTCGCACCTTTCCCAATACAATAACCAGTGTCTTTCTTCCTTTTTCCTTGTCTGCATCGTGATCAGGAAATGACGTGATAAACAAAACAAACGATGACAAAGTTCCTGCAATTATTCCAGAAATGATATTTGTTGGTAGAATCTGATCTGTTTGAATAAACATTGTTCCAAGAACAATCATTGTTCCCTTTATTCCAACAAATATCTCGCCAAGGCCTGAATCCACAATTTTTGTGGAGTAAAAGTAAATGGACAAAATTGCAAATCCCAAAATTGCAGCTATAATCCAGCCGTGAATAATAACAAAATACGCACCTGCAAATGAGCCCAAAACAAGGCAGATTATTCCTGCATAATATACAGTAGATGGCTTGAGTAGGCCTTCAGGCAAAACTCCAGTTCCACCTGAGAATTTTGTTCTCTTTGTTATGGCGTCGATTCCTCTTTTGTAATCAGAATAGTCATTTAGGAGATCAACGCTTGCATGCAAAGCAATTACTCCACCCATTGTTATTGCCGCAGATGCAGCATCCAGTGTTCTAGTCTGCCAGTACGATAACGCAAGACCCAAAGACACTGCAATTACAGAAGCTAAAAGAAACTTTATTCTAATTACCCTAAACCAGACCGAGATATTCATACTAGGGATTCGTCGCTGACGCTTAATGGTTTTCTGCCCATAAAGCCGACATCCTTTTCGTGCCAGAATTTGATCTCAGTTTCTCCTTCTTTCCAGCACAGCCAGACATCCTCATCGAATCTCTTTGATGGAAAATCAAGCAACCCTTCTTCAACGCTTTTGAGAACTACTCCAGAATTTTCTAGCTCTTCTACTGCGGCATAGAATTTAGTTACTGCCGAGTTTAGCTGTTTTTTTAGAGTCGCATAGTCTCCAAGGTTAAACGACATGCCCATTTGCGAGTTCATATGCGCTTCTAGTTTTTGCACTTCGGCTTTTTGTTTTTGCAAGTCCTTGAATTTTTGTATCACTGCAGGGAGTGCCGCGTTTGCCTCTTGAATTGTAAAGTATGTTGGCAACATTTTGAATCAAAAATTGCGTCATTAAAAGGATTGTTGTGCATTTCTCTGCCAACTCAATTTAATTTGATTGTATTTTTGTTCGTGAATTACGGTCTGATTATATCGTGATTAGTGCAGATTTTCATATGGTGAGTTACAGGATCATGTCTTGGTTTGAGCTGGCCTACCTTCCAGGCTTTTAATGCAATGACCTTACTCGTCATTTTATTAAACAAATGAATTTTGTTCTAGTCTAATAAA
>JBJTCW010000166.1:0-29905 GCA_046092065.1 Candidatus Nitrosotenuis sp.
GTTAATCAAGGTAAAGAGTGGGGCCAAGTTCGCAGATATCGACATTACAGTTACTGGAACCGTAGCAAAGACATTCACCGTAAAAACAGACAAGTCGGCATATCATGGTGGAGACAGGATGATAATATCAGGCACAGGCGGAGGAAAGACACAGACAACAAAGATCAACATATTTGATTCAAAGAATATAGAGATTACAGACCTAACACTGAGCTCAACCAAAGACGGAAGCTTCCAAACAATATGGATTGTCCAATCAGGACTAGAGCCAGGAAAATACGCCATCAAGGTCCAGCTTGGCGGACAAAATGCCGAGACAACATTTGATTTGCAATAAGCCGGGAAACCCTTTTTATTACTCTACCAAATCCACAAAATTGTGAACCTAAAAAATATCATTACAGAATATCCAGACTTTCCAAAAAAAGGAATTTTATTTAGAGACATTAGCCCGATTTTGAAAAACCCATCCGCAATGTCATATTGCGTGGACGAGTTTGCAAAGAAATATCATGCAAGTGACGTGGATGTTTTTGCAGGAATCGAGTCTCGTGGTTTCCCAATCGCATGTGCATTGGCATTGCGATATAACAAAGGTATGATAATGGTTAGAAAACAAGGCAAGCTCCCAGGCACTACAGTCAAAAGATCATACAGTATAGAATACGGCAAGGCAACAATGGAGATTCAAAAAAATGCAATCGCCAAGGACCAAAAGGTTGTCATTTGTGATGACTTGCTTGCAACAGGCGGTACTGCCAAGGCAGCTGCTGATTTGATCGAAAGAATTGGCGGACAGGTAACTGGATTTGCGTTCATGGTTGAATTAACGGAACTAGACGGAATCAAAAAGATCTCTAAATACAGATCTGAATCCTTGGTGAAATACTAGTGGAACAAGCAGAAATAGGAATCTTTGGCGGAACGGGAATTTATGATTCTGGTCTTCTAAAAGAGGCAAAAGAGATCACAGTAGATACCCCATACGGAAA
This sequence comes from Candidatus Nitrosotenuis sp., assembly GCA_046092065.1. Classification (GTDB taxonomy): domain Archaea; phylum Thermoproteota; class Nitrososphaeria; order Nitrososphaerales; family Nitrosopumilaceae; genus Nitrosotenuis. The sequence continues at coordinate 993 of JBJTCW010000166.1, forward strand.
ACCATCAGATTCTATAACAGTTGGAATATTCAAGGGCAGAAAAATCGCATTCATGCCAAGACACGGCAAAAAACACACCATTCCGCCACACCTAATCAACTATAGGGCAAACATTTGGGCATTCAAGCAAATGGGAATCACGCGAATAATTGCACCATCTGCTGTTGGAAGTCTCAAAGAAGAGATTGCCCCAGGACATTTTGTCTTGCCTACACAGTTTATTGATTTTACAAAGTCGCGCAAGGGAACTTTTTCTGAAGAAGGCAAAGTCATTCATATTTCTGTTGCAGATCCATTCTGTCCAGAATTACAATCATCGATATTACAGGCGGCAAAAACCCAAGGAGTTGACATACACAAAAACTGCACCTATGTCTGCATAGAAGGACCTAGATTTTCAACCAAGGCAGAATCCAAATTCTACAAGTCAACTGGTGCTGATATCATTGGTATGACACTAGTTCCAGAGTGCCAGCTAGCAAGAGAGGCACAAATGTGCTATGCATCAGTATCAACAGTAACTGACTATGATGTCTGGGCAGAAAAGCCAGTAACAGCAAAAGAAGTAATTGAAACTCTGCACAAAAACGTAGAGAACACCAAAAAACTACTCACTGCTATACCAGAAGCAATACCAGAACACCGTGGTTGCGCTTGCGCAAAAGCACTGGAAGAAGCCCAGTTCTAAGTATCTGCAAACGATTCTTTATCCAATCCTTCTGGTAATGTGATATTTCCAGAGATTAGGTTTTTTTGCAGTGCATCGATTACTTCGTTTGGGTCATGGCCTAGTTTTTGCAGTTCTTTTTCGGTTGTTTTGGATATCTTTGCGCCAACATTGTGCCCGCCGATTCTTCCAAATGCAATTGCTGAAAACTTGAATGAATTATTCGATATTGTAAAAGTGCCCGTGATTTTTGCTGCCATCTGACTGCCTTTGACATTATTGATGTGAACAGAAACGTCCATTGTATACAACCTAGATTTCTATTGCCTTGTTGATGTTATCATCGATTAGAAAACTAGTATGCTGAGGATCATCCACCTTGAAATCCTTGACTGGAATCTCGACTATCTTGTCGTCTGGATTCTCAACTTTGAGTGTGCCGCCTTGCTTTAGTCTGACTAGCTTCCATCGGTCTTTGCCCTTGAAGAGCTTGCGCACCAAAACTGCCCATTTTTCATCAGGGTCTATCTTTGGCATTCCCACATAATCTACTATAGAATCAATTCCTAGCTGCTTTTCCTCGCAGAATCTTTTTTTGCAGATTGCACAACGCCAGACATCTACAGAGCCGATTGTTCTAGAGTCAATGTTTACGTTGGTTACTCCAAAGTAAGTGATCTCGTGTTTGCAAGTCTCTGTATCAACACTCATTGCATCTTGGCGTAAACTAGTACTATTTAGTCCTTGCACGATCATAATGAATCTCCAAGGCAACACCGATGTTGTCCACTGTAAGATTTTTTTTAAACTCGATATTTTCTCGAAGGCACGTCTTTCGGTACATGTTAACCGCAGTAAACCTTGGATGCATTGCCTCAAATTCAGTTTCAGACATGTCTATAAATCCACCCAGGATGACAAGTTTTTTTGCAGTGTTTGCCGCCTCTTGAGAGTCCAGTTTTAGCTCAGCTGCAATTTGTCCAACATTCATTTTTCCAGTGATAGTAACAAGCAAGAACATCTTGGCCTCTACAGGGCTGAGCTTGACTTCATGTACCAAGTCATGCTCTATTTTGTCCAGATTCAATGCCATAGATATCATAGATGAATAATTAAGTTTGAACTAGTCTTGCTTTATTTTGAAAATCCTTTTTGATAGTTTCAATGAAAAACCCATCGCTATGAAATGAACTACAACACCCACAATTGCCGACATTATCTTGTCTCCAGTTATAACCCAAGCCACAAAAAACGCAATCAGAGATGGAACCGTGATTATGACTGCAATAATAGAGCCCTTTTTGAACGCGCCCTTGGTCGGGTCGGGCTTTTTCTCCATGAGTTCAATTTTTTTATTCTATAATAAAAATCAAGAAAAGTTTACGGTTTTGTGCCTAATTGCTTTATATTTAGTAAAACGCAACTGAATCAAGTTGTCAAGTTACAAACGACCCTATTCTAACGAGCAATCGATTAACTTTATCATTCCAATCATGGTAATTTTGTTCCTAGGTATAGTGTACATCATGTCGCTAAGACACGGCAACGGTGCAATCAGTTTCATTCTGATTGGAATTGCATCTGCATTCATGATCTATTGGGGCTTTGTACTCAAAAAGATGACAAGGACTGAAAAACCCAAGTATGTAGCACGAGAAGCAGAAAGTAAAAACTGGGTTTACGATGTAATCAAGGGCGAAAATGAGATAGTCTTTGTTGCAGAGGTCCCAGGACCGGATGATAAAATCACAGTTCGACTAATTGAAGGAGTATTGTATATTCGAGGTGCGGGAAATTTCTCAAAAGAGGTCCCAGTCGAAGGATCATCAGGGATGCAGATTTCGGATTTCAAGTACAGAAACGGTGTTCTAACACTACGAATAGGAAAGGCTACAGAGATTTAGCCAGTTCAAGTTTTTCTGGCAGATACTTGTCAGTAATATTTGTCAAGCCATACTTTGAGAATGCTTCGAGTTCTGCCTTTCTTTTGATTTTGAGAAATACTTCGAGTTCTTTTTTCCAGATTCCCTCTTGGTATCTTGGGTCTTTTTGCAAATCATAGATTCGTTTTATGTCGGATTCCGTCATCGGTATTGTTGGTAGCTTGTACTTTTCAATGTCGGATGCCCAAACTCCAACCCACTTGGCATCTGGAACTGTTAGCTCTCTGAGATGTGCAGCATTTGCAGAGCCGGACTTGATTACCATTGCAATGTGTTCTCCATAGACGTCTCCGTCTGTTAGTACCACTACTGGTAGCTTCATCTGCTCGTGCAGTCTTTTTAGCAGATATCTAGTGGAACGCGGGGCTTGGCCTGCAGTATCAACTATTATTGCCTTGAATTTTTTGTCGACCTTTTCTTCGACAAATCTAGTAAACAGTCCACCTTTTTCTATTGCAATGACTAGCTCTGCGCTTGTATCTACTAGTTCTGCGCTGGACAAGCTGGGGCCAATCAAATATCCGTCAGGATGGTCAGACAGATTTGTCCTTCTTCCCTCATATCCAGGAACAGTATACTCTATAGTCAAATCGCCAAATACACTGCTTCGCTCCTCTGGGAAGATGTGCATGTCTTCTCGGGGTCTTGCAAGCACTGCCTCCAAGTCCACGATAATATTGTCAGATTCAGGCTGGTCCTCAAAGTCGATTTCAAATGCCTGGGATGAATAATAGATATCTCTCAATGTGGATGATTTTTTCTCCTGGACTAGTCTGTTTGCAAAGAATGCAAGCCAGATTAATTGCGTAAATGATCTGAGCTGTGACATGTTGCGCGAGCTTCTAAGGCCTGCAGCCTTTCCAAGAATGTACTGTCGCAGTTTTTTGTCATATACGATATTGCTAACGGACCTGCTAGGAACGTAGAATTGCGGAAATTGTCCCTTTTCTATATCATTGTAGATTTTTGCTCCTTCTCCTTTGAGTAGGTTCACTAGGGCATCATGTTTTGCCGCTGCATGTTTTGCAGCTGCAATTTTGTCTGCGTTATTCTTGGGCTTCGACATTTGTACTCAAATCCTTGATCAGTTTTTTGTAGTCAGGTTCTTTAGCTTTTCCTGCAAGTTCAGTTGCAAACTGCGCAATTAGTGGTAAATATTTCTGGTAAAGATTGCTTCTCTTCTTTTCGGCTTCTGCTAGGCCTCGCTTTGACATGTATGCAGATAATTTTCTTAGCAAGAACTGTAATGCTAGTCGCAGTTCTTTTTCAATTTCTGGCCTGTCCGCTACGTTTTCCTTTCCTACTGTTTTGTATGGAATTCTAGTAGAGCAAATATGGCTTACAATTACTACTGGCGAGTCGTTTTTGAGCTTGTATCTGCCCCAGTCTGTTTCGTTTACTACCTGCAAGACAACATCGCTGCCTTCATCATATAACAGAGGAATTCTGTTTGCAAATCTATACACACTGATTTTTCCTGATGGAATGTTTCCGCCATATGCAATTCCCATTTCCACTACAAACGGAAATCCAGAATATGCCGAGGCGCTTCTCTGAATAACATCAAAAAAGTCAGGCTTGAAAAACTGGTCAATTCCCTTGCGTAGAGGCTCTTCTCCTAGTGGAGCCAGGCAGCTTGGGTCTGGGGTCAAAAAGTCCTCGTATCTTTGTAGCGAGTCACTCAGCTGGACTAGTTCGTCGGTTCCAAAAGAGCCAATTCTTTTTTCCGGCTTGAGGTTTGCAAATTCCGAAAACTTGTCTGCAGTGGATGGACCAATTCTTTGGAATCGTTTAGTTAGAAAAGTAGATAGTGTTTCACCAGCTACCGTGTTTGCAAGCTGCTTGTAGTATGGACTGGATTTTGGCATATCAACAATAACAGACTTTGATTCCCCAAAGTCCCAGTATGTCAAATGCTTGTTTGCCAAGTCCACATCGTCAATTCTGATTTTCATTACTTTCTCAAAGTCCATTTGCAAAAATGACATCAATGCAACTATAACTCTGACAGGTCTTGATAGAGAGTCCCATTTTTTTTCCGCCCTCTGCATTATTCCCTCAAAATTCAAATTCTTTTTTGCAAGGCCGAGTTCTTTGCGCACCTTTTCAATCATTGCATTGTCTAGTGTCGGAATTTCGTAATGAGTATCAACTATCATTCTGCGAATTGTCTCAACGTCGACTCCGTGTGGGTGTGGTTTGATTATTGTCGGCGGTGCAGGCATTGTATCGACAATTCTTTTGTAGACAAATTTCTCTCCCTTGGGATCATCAAAGGACATTGTAGCGTATGGAGTGATCAGTGAAGTCTGATACACATAGTCCCTGATTTTAGATCCTGCCTTGGAATAATCGCCTTCCAAAGTTATGGAAACGTTTAGGCCTTTTTTGGTGGCCCCTTTAGGCGTGTGCTTTAGAATTACTGGCTTGTTTTTTTGGATATCAAGCATCATTGAATATTCGTGTGATTCTTTTCCATCAGTAGAGCTGGATACAATGACAGGCTTGTTTGTGGTGATTTGCCCATATAGAATCGCCATGGTAGCGCCAAGTCCAAACATTCCTCGTGCTTGCTTTAGGCCGAATTTGGAGCCATACAATACGGTTCCAAATGCCAAAGGAATTTGCTTTGAATCCATGCCGGGGCCATTGTCCTTTACAGTCAAAATGTACGGTTTTGGATCTGGCTTTTCTGGGTCTACTGCCTTGATTATCAGCTGAATGTCTGGTAAAATTCCTCTCTGGTCGCATGCATCAAGGCCGTTTTCCACAAATTCCCTGACTGCTGTGTATAGCGAACGAGTAGGATTTGAGAATCCAGCAAGGTCTCTGTTTCTATAAAAGAACTCACTGGGGGAGATTTGGCTAAAGGTTTCTTTAGTAGACATCTTTGTTTTCCCACAGTTGCATTTTGTCCATCTTTTGCTTTCGCTTGTTTGCCTCTAGTTTTCCATATACCGAACCGTGTTTGCTGCCAGAAGAAATCGAGGTAATTGCAGATACCGCAAGCTTGATCTGAATTGGATCTCCAATGATTGAAACGGTTTTACCATAAATGCAAATGCTAGTGTTGGTTAAATTTTCCATGTTTGCTCTCGCCCTACCTCCCTCTCCAATTATTCTTCCTTTTATCCTTTCAATTTGGTGTGATGATTTTCCAGCAAAGTCTCTAAGATCGACTACATGCAAAACATAATCTTCTTTCATTAGTTTCATTGCGTTTTCCGGAGAAAATCCTCTACCAATAGCAGTGACTAGTTCCACTGCCTTGAACGGTTGAATCTTGTCCACTGCACCATCGCTAACAATATCTACTTCGCCAGATTCGCTATCAATTTCAAGTTTGACAAAGCATATTTTTTCTATCTGTTCTTTTATCTTGCCTGATTTACCAATCAGTGCACCTACTCGGTCTACTGGAATTCTTACTAGTTTATCAAAGCTCATGATGTTATTTTTGCAAGGATGTCAGTCGGATTTACGACTGTTAGTCCCCGCTTTGCAAAAAAGTAGGACATATTTTTAATGTCTCTTTCAAGAAAGTTTTGAGCGTTTGGGTGCATTGTGTCAACTGCTGATCCAAGGTCAAACACAATTAGACCATTTTCCGTTTTGAAGACGTTATATTCGGACAGATCGCCATGGACCAGTTTTACTTTTTTGTACAGTTTTTCTATTATATCGATGATTTGGTGATAGTCAGATTCATCAACCTCGGTCTCATGTAGAGTTGTTGCCGGAACGCCGTCTTTTCCAATAAACTCCATTGCAAGAACGTTTTTTGAAACCGAGATGGGTTTTGCCACAGGCATGTCATGTCTTGCGCACTGGTTGAGGTTTCTGTACTCTTTTTGCGCCCAAAGATACACCATGTTTCTTGTGCCCTTTTTGAGGTGCTTAAAGCGGGGATCTCCAATGATGTATGGTGCGCGTTTTTTGAAACTAGATGTAGATGTCAGGTATACCTTTAGCGCCACGTCCCTTCCCTGAGGGTCCACTGCCCAAAACACTGCAGATTCTTTTCCCGCCTTTACTATTCCGTTTACGTATGCAATGATTTTTGCATTTATCATCTCGTACATTGTAAACATTGTACTTTTGTCAAGAACCTGGTTGACTACCTTGTTGCTTTTGAATCCATCCTGTGGCTTGCGCCTTTTTTGTTTTGGAAAAATCTTGTCAAACTGGGAATAATCCTCTATGTTTTCAATGCCGGAAAAATCATCATCTTCAGACAATTGTGCCCATTAGTTTAGAATTCTTTTGGCAAATGTCCGTTGTTTTTGAGCCAGTCAACTTGGGACAATGTGAATCTCCAAGTGATGTCACCGCGGTCTTCTTGCTTGAAATCCCATGGCGCAATAATTACAACGTCATTATCTCTAATCCAAATTCTTCTCTTTAAAGTTCCACGAATTCTTCCGCGTCTGATTTTTTCATCGGTGCATTTTACCAAAACTTGGTCACTTCCTAAAAGTTTGATGACACGGCCCAGCATTTCTCCTTGCTGTGGCAATTGTATGTCTTTTAGCTCACTTTCGTTTAGAACCTTACGCTTTCCCAATGGTGAGATGCAGGAATTTTTGTATATAATTGTGTGTATTACATTTTGAATACAATCAGAAAAGGAACACCGTCAATTGTCTTGACTCCTTGCTGCGAGCCAATTCTCAGATCAACTGTCATCTGTATTGTGTTTTTTCCAACCAAATTCAAAACGGAGCAGTTTTGCAATAAAGTCTGAGCTTCGGCAGAATCCACTAGTCTTTGTCCGTAGTAGCTTTGGCTGATTTTGATTTGTGCGTTTCCGTTTTTGAGTGTCTTTCCCAGGAGATCTTCATCGCACATGTTTAACATGTTGCTGCTTTGGTAACTCGAGGTTTTAACAAAAAATCGCATTTACGCGTATTTACCTTTGAGTGATGATTTTGCACCACATGCTTCGCAGATCAAAAATGTAATCCTGTTTTCCCGGTCTACTTTGGTATCGGGACTTTTGCATGTTGGGCATTCCAGATAATCTTTAACGTAAATGTCGAGCAGACGTGAAAAATCATGTGGTTCTCGTCTTCCAACAAAGATAGCCTTGTCTCCGCTTCTCTCAGCAGGAGTTGCAAATTCCTTTGCCAGATATTGTAAAACCTTGTCTGGGTCACGTCGGAGTTTTTTTGCAAAGTCCATGAAATTATGCAGTATAGTGCGCTGGCCTTCCCACATCACATTTGGTGATGGAAGTTCGAATCGCTCCACAGCATCAGTCTGTTTTTCAGATATTTTGTCCTGGATTCTTTTTAGTAGTTTTTCATAGTCAGGCTTGGCCAACATCGAGAATAGACGGGTCTACCTATATGAGCGTAGTCAAAAAGAAAGAGTGGTTTAGCTTAAGCAGCGCCGATTCTAAAGACATTTGTTCCACATTTTGGACAAGTGCCTTTAACAGCTGGACGACCATTCTTTAGCTTTGTTGGTTTAGGATCTTTAATTTCCCTTTTTGCTCTGCATTTTACACAGTAAGCTTGAGCCATTGTGATTGGTCTACAGTGACCGTGTATTTAGCAAGAAACGGTAAAAATTATTTTACTACACGATGGACTAGTCTGCATTTGTAACATGGCATAAACTGCGAATTTCGATGCAAACTCTATATCTTGCATTTTTGCTAAAAAATCCCGACAAACCACAGAAATTGCAAAAAATTAGCGATTTTGTTAGATTTCAATTATATTATACGATATAATTTTTGAATCAAGTTGCAATCAAAAAAGGGCTTTATCATAACAGGAATTGCACTGGCAGCTATTACTGCTGGAAGTTTTGCAATTTGGATGATTCCGCAAAATGCCCCAACCAATGTTGTATTATCAAATCCAAAAGACCAACTTGATTCTCTAGTTGACCAGTACAAGGCAATTTCAGATTCTGACAAGGAAGAAGTCGATAAACTGTTTTCTGGCCAAATAACTGCAGACAACTATCTAGGAATTGCCGAAATATCGTCATCACAGATTCGCGGCATGATAATTAGCATAACTGCGCCAGATATCCCAGGAGAGTGGAAGTCAAGCTATGCATCATTTGATGAAGCCCTCAAAGCACACAACACATACCTTCGAGAAACTACAGTAATTGCACAAAAACTAAAGGAAAATCCATCTGCAGATGTATCCCAAGACAAGGCAAACTTGGAGAAATTCATCACCCAGGCACAAGAAGCATTGGATGCATCAACCAAAGCGCGTCCAGCCTAGTCGAGCCTGAATTCCTATTTGTAATATTTTCAATCGTTGGAAATCGTTAATAGGCTATTTTGCAATTATAATCGATATTGTCCCTCAAGGATTCCAAGCTAGAAAAGAAACTTGACACACCACTAACCAGTAGGCTTTTGGTGATTTGTGTAGACAGAGACAATGACGTTGGCGACAAAGCCGGCGTACTTACACCAGTAGTCGGAAGAGATTCTTGTATTGAAGCAGGTCAAAAGCTAGCACTGCAAGACCCAGAGGACGCAGATTCAAATTCCATATTTTACGCAATCAAAACATACGAGGACTTGCTAAGCAAGGGCTACCAAGCAGAAGTAATCGTAGTTGCAGGAGTCAGCGACCGGGGAGTCCAGGCAGACGAGAAAATTATCCGCGAAGTAAAGACAGCACTTGCAGCATTTGCAGCAAACGGCGCAGTAATAGTTTCAGATGGTGAAGACGATGAAAGTGTAATCCCAATTATCCAAAATGTAGTACCCATAGTTTCTGTTCAAAGATGTGTAATGAAGGTGAGCCGAAGCGTCGAATACTCTTATGCAGTATTTGGCAAATACCTCAAAATGATTGTATATGATTCAAAATATTCCAAGTTCTTTTTGGGTCTGCCGGGAATTTTGCTTCTCATTGGAGGTATTGGAACAATCTCTGGATATACGCAAGAGATCTTTGCAGTTCTAGTAAGCATTGTAGGTGTTGCATTTTTGATTCGCGCATTTGATGTAGATAGGGTATGGGCCAACTGGGCAAAGCCAACGCCTGCGGGTTTGATCAGAGTTTTCACAGTGGTGACAGGTGTAATCATATCATTGGCATCTATGTTGTCTGGATTTTCTGCAATTCACGCAAACATTTTGGATCCGCAAATCTTGGGTTCTGGAATTCCAAACATTTTTGCCGACAGGATCACCTTTGGCGAATTCATGGCAGGCGCATTGCCATTTTTGTGGGTGGGATTGGGCGCAATATTTGCAGGAATTCTCATCAGCAACTGGCTAAAGGGAAGCCTCAGGCAGATTACCGATGTTTTGCGCATGATTGTGTTAGTATCGCTATATCCAACGGTATACCAGTTCACAAATATCCTAACCAAGGACGAGGGCTCGTTTAGCTTGATTCCGCCGTTTCTGATAGGTCTTGTAATAACTCTGATATCTGCTACCTTCTTATTCCGAAAATACAGGAAAAAGAAGGGAGGAGAAGTCCTATCGGAATAGAAAAAGCCACACCATTTCTTACATATTTTTACAAATTATATACGCAAAAACTTGAAAACGAGATCCGACGTGGCACCATACCAAATCACATCGCAGTAATTCTTGACGGCAACAGAAGGTGGGCAAAAAAAGCCCTGACCATAAACAAGGATGGCCATTTTCGCGGGGCAGACGCAGTAGAAAATTTCATGGACTGGTGTGAGGAGCTTGACATCAAAATTATCACATTATACGTTTTGTCCACTGAAAACCTGGAACGCCAGGACAAGGAATTGGAATACCTGTACGAGCTGATACGTGCAAGACTGGAAAAGCTGTACGTCGATCCAAGACTGCACAAGCAAAAAATGCGAGTCAAGGCAATGGGTCGAGTTGAATTATTGCCAGAATCAATCAAAGATGTTCTCAAAAGACTGGATGAGCTGACAAAGGATTACGGTACTCATTATCTGAACATTGCAATTGCATATGGAGGGCAAAACGAGATGGTTGATGCAATTAGGAAAATTGCTGTAAAAGTCAAGGACGGTACAATAGATGTCAAAGACATCAACAAGGACGTAATCGAGGCAAACCTGTACACGGCACATTTGCCACAACAATCTCCGGACTTGATACTGCGTACATCTGGTGAGCAGAGAATGAGCGGGTTTTTGCTCTGGCAGGGCGCATACAGTGAGCTGATTTTTATGGATATTTTGTGGCCGGAATTTAGAAAAATTGATCTGCTTCGCGCAATCAGGACATTTCAGAAAAGAAACAGAAGGGCTGGAAAATAATGCAAGAAACATCTGAAAAGTCTGCCGGAATTGTTTTGTTTAGAGAGGAAGATTCCAAGAAAATATTTTTGTTATTGCACTATCCATCTGGCCACTGGGATTTTGTCAAGGGAAGAATTGAAAAAAACGAACAAGAAAAACAAGCTGCATTACGCGAAACAAAAGAAGAAACAGGAATCACAGATGTAGAGTTTATCGAAGGATTTGAGGAAAAAATCCATTACTCGTATCATTATGATGGAAAGCTAGTTCGAAAAGAAGTTGTATTTTTCTTGGGAAAAACAAAAACTGCATCTATTGTATTGTCTGATGAGCATTTGGATTCTGTTTGGTTGGAATATGACGATGCATATTCAAAGACAACCTATCAAAATGCAAAGGGCTTGCTGAAAAAATCCAAACCACTAGTTTTTGCTAGCTAGTGCCATCTCTTGCGCAGTCTTTGCCGGATTTTTTGAGCTTAGTATGGTTCTTCCAACAATCAGATAGTCAGATCCTGCAGAAACAGTACTGGAGATATCTCCGCCTTGTGTTCCAATTCCCGGTGAGAAAATGTTCAGCTTGCCCTTGCTTTGCTTTTTGCAATACTGGATAATATCTGGAAATGTCGCACCAACTATGATTCCGTCTGCAGACAATTTTGTTGCCCAGTCTAGGAATAATTTGTAGAGTTGGGTGCTTTTTGAGCCTAGTTTTACGTCCAACTCGTACGTTATTTTGGCTTCGGGTGAGCTCATGTGGCACAAAGAAATCACGCCCTTTTTGTTCTGGTGTGATAATTTGATGAGCTTTTCCAGGTTTCCTGGGCCCATCATTGGATTTACTATAATACAATCAAATCCCAAATTCCAAAGGGTTTGGGCTGCAACTAGATTTGTGTTGCCAATGTCGTTTAGCTTGATATCAGCTATTACTTGCAGTCCGTGAGAATGCGCAGTCTTGGTAATGTTTAGGATTTGTTTTTCTCCTAACGGTAATAACAAATGAAAATTGAATTTTATTGCACAAAGTGAATCCGATAGAGTTTTGATGTTTTTTATGGTTCGAGATTCTAGATTTTTGTGATCGTCATAATCGTTTGCTAAAATAAGCGGGCTTTTTTGTCGAGCTAGTTTTTTTATTCGCTCTTGGAAGCTATTCATAGTGTACTAGTGGATGTGTTTCTACTAGCTTTATTATTTTGATGTACGAATAACCGTGCTCATTTAGATTATCTGCAAAGACTGGAGGATTGCCATTGAACATGGAGTATTTCAAAAATGGCTGCGCCGGCTCTGAGTTTATTTTCACATGGCAGAAATACGATGGACCGTCCTCGTTGAAATTCATAAAGACTCCGATCAGCCACTTGTCTCCTTGTGGAAATGAAAACAACGGGAATGGTGCCTCTTCAAATCCATGGCTTATTTTTGCAAGGCTTGCTAAATCTTCCAGTTCTATAAGCTCGTATTTTTCCAGCTGCTCATCAGAGTGCTGTCTTAGAGATGGCGGTAGCTCCTTTATTTTTACAATAGGAGAATAGAGTTTTGTTGCCTCAGAGACTGCATCGACTACTGATGTTTCCTCTTTGCCGTTTTTGAAGCCATATGCCAGATAGTGACCATTTTTCTCCAAGGGAACGTAATAGATGACTGGGCGCTCTTTGAGCAAGTCCATTTGGATGGCAAGAATTTTTTTGCCATCGTGCTCGTGCATGAATGATACTCGTGGAACTCGCTCTAGTGCCGAGACTAGGCGCGAGAATTCTAATTGTGAGGCTAGTTGAATATATTTAGGAGATTTTGGTTTTTCCACGACTCGTGTAAAACAATTGGCAAAATAAAGTTTGGCAAAAATTATTCAAACAATTATTCTCTCAGATCAACAATGTCAGCTACGCCTGGGCCTGTGCCTATGAGCGTGACTGCAACATCTGTCTTGTCTTCTATATTGGTGATGAATTTTTTTGCAGCCTCGCTCAGATCATCAAATGAATTTTTGTGCGCACATTCTGGGAACAACACATCTAGTTTTGTCAAGCCTATCTGCGTGGCTGAATTCAACATTATTGCACGCTTGGCCAAATCAAAATCAAATTCCGCTGCGCGTCTTTGCCTGCCCGTGACTGTGCCTACCTCTGACCAGCCACGCCTGGCAACCTCATCCATTGGTAATTCTCCTTTGAGTGTGCCCGTGCCTACGCGCGTCACATAAGACTTGAAGACAACCATGACATCATCGATGTTTTTTGGCCCAAGGCCAATGTCTGCGCATATTCCAGATGCGGTAACATCCTTGGATGTGACAAATGGGTATGTTCCATGCCACAAAGACAGGAACGTGCCTTGCGTGCCTTCAACTAGAACATTTTCATCTGAATCCAATGCTGTGTGCAATTCCTGCGCGACATCTGTCAAGTATGGCTTTAGTGACGGAATCTCTTTTGCCATTTTCAGAGTACGCATGGCTCTGTCTGCATTTGCAGGACCTGTTCCAGAGCCAGTACTGCCAATTTTTTCCTTTAGCATTCCACCGCCGTCTGCATCAGTATGTGTTTTTTCTATTATTCCGCAATTATTATCAACAAATGATCTGCTTGAAACTCCAAATTCCTCAATTTCCTTATGCAATACATCTGGGTTCACTACAACTCCAGGACCAATCATGAGCCTTGCATTTTTGTTCAAAAATCCACTTGGCAGCATTCTGACTTTGTATTTTTTGTTGCCATCCTCTATTGTGTGTCCGGCGTTTGGTCCTGCCCCGCCTCTGACTACAATGCTAGGATTGTCGTTTTGTGCAAGATACGAGATGATTTTGCCCTTTCCCTCATCTCCAAAAAATCCACCAACTACTACAGTCGAAGGCATCAATGGATAAATTTTTGAGCTTTAATTTAAGCCAAGTTATGGAATTGCGATCTAAATTTTTAATCAGGTGTAATTTGGAATAGTCATGTCGCATCCAAACTTTGCCGGAAACATCATTGTTAGTTTGGCAAATCTACCGGACTTTTTGCGCAAGCCCATACTCAGAAAAAGAATGGACGAGTTCTTTATTTTATCAGAGCCAGATCGCCTCGAAGTGATCAATAATGCTCTGGAGGCAGGACCAACTATACCATTTCCAAATTTTGCCAAGCTCTTTGCCACCTGGCTTGAAATCCTGGCAACGATGCCCGAGGAAAAGCGAGTTGGCTTGGCATCGGCATATATCTTTGAAATATTGAAGAATCCGCAAAAACTGATCCTTTTCAATCTGGATGGAATCTTGGAGGTCTTTCTAAACATTGACAAGTCTTACCAAGATGCAATTGCAAAGTCATTAGGCAGTATCATTTCTGGTTTGTCAGAGCAGCAAAAAAGACACTTGTTTCTAATTATTCCTCAAAACGCCAAGATTCGACTGGGTCTTTAGGCCTGCGGCTTGTCTGGCTTTCTATTGTCCTCGTTGGCATAGTCGATCACGTCACCCTGAGGAGATAAAACCCCGACAAAGATCTTTTCGTTCTTTTTGAGCAGTTTTCTATGGTCTGGCAATGACATGTCCAGTCTAAGCTCGTTCATTACCATTATTCTGTATGTTTTCCATTCCTCCCAGCACTTTGTACAGCACGGATATGCTCCGCCAACTGTATCTAGCTGCTCAGAGTCTGGAATTTCGAGTTTGCATTTTGTGCAGGTTCTTGCCATTGTATAACGCAGAATTTCTAGTCAATTTATTCTTTGTTTGGCAATGAATAATAATATAGATCGACAATTATTTGTGTGAAGATCAAGTGCCCAAAGTGCAAGGGATCTGCCGTTTTAGAATCAGACTTTAGCTTGGTCACATGCCAGAACTGTAAGCTGGAAATGTCATATGGTGAATATGTCAAGTATGTTGCACACCACGACGTTACATATTCCGATATTTTGGGTGACTATGCGGGATCTACTGAAGGACAAACTGCCGGAACGCTTGATGAATGGGACTAACTTTTAAAATCAAACAAATCAATGTGAAATAATGGCAGAGTTTTTTTTAGAAAGCATTCTGAATCTGGTTGGATTTGCAGTAGGGATAATGATTGGAATTTTATCCTATATTGGCTATAGAAACACTGGCAGTCCCACATTATTCCGATTAACTGTAGCGTTCTTTTCAATTGGAATCGGCTTTATGATAATGTGGCTTGGCCTCACAGTCGACATGTACGTGTATCATAATGATACACCGCAAAGATGGATTCAGACAATAGGCATTGCAATACAAACTGTAGGATACTTTTTCATTGCGTTTTCACATACAATAAAATCATTTTTCCCAAAATCTCGATATCTCAGATCAGTTGGAATATTGCCATTGTTTATGATTTCATTCATTTCTGTTGAAAACGTGATAAGATCCATTTCGTTTATTCTGCTGGTGTATGGTTCCATTGAAACCATCATGTCATATTTTGCAAGCAAGAGAAAGACCACCATCTTTGTAGCTGCAGGTCTTGGTGCTTTGGCATTGGGTGAGTTTTTGGGATGGTACTATTTCGTATTTCCGCAATCCATACTCAATGTGGTATCAATTTCAATCAAGATTGCCGGTTTGTTGCTGTTATTCATTCCAGTAACCAAGGTCCCGCTGACCAAGATAAAATTTGATGAAAATATCTAAGGCTCAGGCGTGAATTTAGCTCAATGATATAATTTTGTCAAAAAATCTTATCCTGTCAATATATTGAATAATAAAGCCAGAATTTTTCTGTCCAAAAATGCAAGTGTATAGAACCCACATGAAAATAATCGGAGACATTCTGACCACTACACGTGATGAGCTGCCAGATGAGCAAGGCGCAAGCATCACGTATCTTATCAGAAAGGCAAACATTTCACATGGCAGAATCTCAAAGATTTTGGGAACATTGGTTTCCCAAGGGCTTTTGGAGCAATCAAGTTCCGATGGTGCATGCAAATACAAAATCAGCAGTACCGGAAGGGAATTCCTTCAAGCATACAATACGTTTAACAGATTTGCAGACAGCTTCGGACTGACTATCTAAAAGTCATCATCTTCTATTTCTTCGTCTTCAGAATCCTCAAAGTCGTCTTCAAAATCATTTTCAAGATCCGGTTCTGCACTCATCAAGACAGATTGAGATTTTTGATTATTTAATTTTTCAAATAATCAGGTACATATGGTATGGTGTAAATCAGGAATCAGTGAACCTGATAGTTACCTGTGCAAGGCATTTTGAGGCAGATACCCAGCAAGAACTAGAAACAATACTGGACGAGCTTGGAGATGACAATCCACAAATTTCTACTACTGAATTTTCCGGGATTTTGTACGTCAATACCACACTAGACCCAATAGATGTCATAAAAAAAATCCGGGAAAAGCTCGAAGACGAGCCATGGTCCATTCGGTATACAATGCGCGCAATCCCAGTTGATACAATGGTGGATACTGATGTGCAAAAAATTGCAGACGCCGCAATCACACAAGCAAAAAAACTCAAGCCAAGCGACACATATCGAATCACAATAGAAAAAAGAAATTCCGATGTTTCATCCGGAGGGATAATCACTCAAATCGCAAACAAAATACCAAACAAGGTTTCGCTGGAAAAATACGACTGGATTGTGCTAGTCGAGATTTTAGGCACTATAACTGGCGTTTCAGTGCTCAAAGACTCGGATATCATTAGTATACAAAGAGAAAAACGCGGCTCACTGGAATAGAATAGCTGCCTTTTCTGCAAGCAAGTCTTCCAGAGGAGTTTTGGAATCTATTACGTCTAGATGCTTTTTTGTTATTCCAAATTGTTTTTGGATGTATTTTGCATTATCTGAATATTTGACAGACACCATACCATCAGATAACGCCTTGTTTAGTGAGTCTAGTGCGGATTTTGCACCAATTGCTATTATGGTGAAATTGTCTGATTGCTCCAGTCCCACTGCCTTGATTGCTGCAGATATCTGGGTTGTTGCGGCAAATCGAAGCAAAATGTCGGATTCCAGCTTTTTTGCCAAGAGCAGATCATTTTTTTGCGCATAAAGTGACAGCGATACAATCTTTTTTGCATGCAAAACACTGGCTATACTATTTGAGGATATGCCTTCCATGATTATTTTTGGGAATTTTTTTCTAAGCGATGTCAAAAAGTCATAGTTTTTTCCTTTTTTGTGTTTTACATTGAATAATTCTCCGGTTTTTGCACCAATAGTAAATTGCAGTCTTGCACCGCCATGAATCACCGGAATTATTGTTATGACATCGCCGGATTTTAGCACCGTGTTGTGGCCTTGAAGTGCAGACGAGTCTGCGCCGTTTACCGCAATTAGGATATTTTTTGTATCAAGGTCTAGAGTGTTTTCCGGCTTTATTGACAATAGATAGTCCAGTAATTTTGAAATTGTTATACCATCAAAGTCTGCCTGGATGTTATCCTTGCCAAATGACTTTTTTGCGCCACCTAAAAGCTTGATTGAAATCATTTAGATTAGAAAATCACTTATTGTACTGGAGCTTCTTCTGTTGATTCCTCTACAGATTCTTCTACAGTGATTTCTTGTGGAATTTCGGATTCTTCTACAACGTCTTCTGTTTCTGCTTCTACTTCCTCTTCCTCGACTTCCTCAACTGGTGCTTGTTTTGATGCAAGATAGTCTTTTTCGCGCTTGATTAGCTTTGTAATGTAGCCGGCCATCTCGTTTTTGAGGCCTTTTGAGCGGACAACTGCTAGCTGGTCTAGGAGTTTTTTGTTATCTGCAAAATCTACTGTGAATTTTTCTTTGTATTGATCAAGAACCTGCGCTGAGAGTCTCTTTATTCTATCCACGGTGAGAATTCCTTTGGGGGTGTATTATACCTATATTCCCAAATAGCGTTTTGAGTTTGTCTCAAGCAATGCTTCAGCCTCATTGTATGATAATCCAAGAATTTTTGACATTGAAAAAACCACACTTGGAATAAAGCTTGGATGAGCGGACTTCATATCAAAGCAATGAGAAAATCTTACTGGTCCGTCGGTTTCTACTAGAATTTTGTCTTTGCTGGTATTTGCAATCAGTACTTGCTTGTCTTGCGAATATACAGATACCGGCCCATAAGAAACAAAACATCCCATGTCCATTGCTGTTCTTAGCTGCTTTTTGCTTCCGGCAAACCAGTGCAGCAAGAATCCTGAAATCTTGTAAGAGGGAATAATTGCAAAGATTTCATCCAAAGTGACTCGCGAATGCACAGAGACTGGTTTTTGGAATTTTTCTGCCATCTCTAATAATTTGGTAAAGACCTGTTTTTGTCTTGTAAATTCCTGCTCGTTTGATGTGTAGGTTTTATCAAGGCCAATCTCACCTATTCCGGAAATTATTTTTGCATTTTTTTCTATCAGTGATGTCATTGTATCCAAATTATCGGCTGCCTTTTCTGGATGAATTCCGATAAACGGCAAGATATGGTTGCTTTTTTTGGCAAGATCCAGCGTTGTCATAGATGACTGGTTGTCCATAGAAACTGCGCATGCCTTGATGCCTATTTTGTGCATCGAGTTTATGGTCAAGTCTATCTCAGAGTCATATTCCAGATCTGACAAATGTACATGTGCATCATATAGCATGATTTTTGGAAAAAATTCTAGATACTTAAGTGTGCAGAAATCCATTACTGTGTGGAATTTTTTAGCTCATCATCCTTTATCATTGGATTTTGGAACGATTTTCTATGAAGTCCTCCGAGTTGGGCCTGTCCGCCATGTATAGAATTCTAAAAAAAGCAGGCGCAGACCGTGTCAGTGACGAGTCTGCGGATGAGCTCAGACGTGTTCTAGAAGAGATAGCTACTACAATAGCGCAAAGCGCCGTAGATATGTCAAACCATGCTGGCCGCAAAACAATCCGCGGAGAAGACGTCAAGCTGGCATCAAAGACATTCATCAAGTAAAGAGTTTAATTCTGTTAGAATCGGTTTTTTGTTGTGGTGAGGTGGCAGAGCGGTTATGCGTTCGCCTGCAAAGCGAATTTTATAGGGGTTCGAATCCCTTCCTCACCTCTTAACTTACAATTATTGTTCCTTCCATCCACGGATGCAGTCTGCAGTAATAATGGAACTCGCCAGATTCATCAAATGTATGTGAGAATTTTTCCGTCGCTTCCAGCTGATGGCTTTCCATCATTCCATCTGGTATGTCATAGTATCCTGTGGTAACTGTGTGAAATCCCCTGTCATTGTTTATCCAAGTTACTGTATCGCCTGTATGTACAGATAATTTTGATGGAGAATAGCATTCTGTATTTTCACAGCCAGGCCTGGATGCAGACATTGTAATTGATATGGTGTTTTTAGATGGATCTTCTTGTTTTTGTACACTAGTCTTTGTTTGACCAGCTAATGCAAATCCCAACACAATGATGGCTATTGCGATTACTGCCAAAACTAAAAACTTGGATCTCAATGTACCGACTCGATCTCTTGGCATATTTCTTTGTACGCCCTTTGGAAGTTATAATACAATAACCTGCCCTTCTAAATACAGTACATAGTACCAAATCCATGGCAGAGAGAAGCAATGGTTTGCTAGAATACATTCCAGGCTCACAATCATTATTGATTCAGAAAAAATCCGAACAACCCCTGGAAGGATTCTCCGAGAACATCAAAGACAGCATTACAGAATACGCCGAAAGTGCAAAAAGCGATGTAGAAAAAGGGTATAATTTTCTGCACTGGGTTTTGACTCGAGTGTATGAGGCAACAGAAGACGATGCAGCAGATTCCATAGTAGATGGTGCAAACGATCTTGGAATCGACGCATATTTACCGGTGGACTTTTCAGACAACAAGATACGATTATTCCAGTCAAAGTATGGCACTGCCCATTCTGAAGAAGCAATTGCCAAATTCAAAGAAGACGTAAGGCGTCTTTTGAGTAAAGACATAACCAAAATGAGACCAGAGCTTGCAAATTTAGTTACAAAAATTCAGGAGAAAAATCTCAAAGTCGAATGCTGCTATGTAACAAACCAGGCAGTCAATTATGATGGCGATGACATGGTGGAAATAATGGATATCAACAAAATTGTAAAAAACCTCTGGGACCGAATAAAAAAGCCAGCAGCTGGCAAAAAATCCAGAATCCATCTAGAGGAGAGAATCAAGTACAAAAATACCGTAGTTGGCATACTCAGACTGCGAGAGCTAACCGACTTTGTAACTAAAAATCGCGACTATGTCTTTGAATCAAACATTCGACAATGGATGCAGTTCAAGACAAACGTAAACAAGGGAATTCGCGATACTCTGCAAAATTCGCCTGACAAGTTCTTTTACTATAACAACGGAATCACCATAGTAGTTAGCAATTTTGAAGAATTAGAAGACAACAACATCATGTTGCATGCACCGCAAATAGTGAACGGCGCTCAGACATCAAATTCTATTTTGGATCATGCAAAAAGAACCAACAATTTGGATGGTAGCATCACAGTTACAATAATCAAGGCAGATGACGAACAAGACCAGAATAATATCACAAAATACAGAAACTCGCAAAACTCTGTCCGAGGAAAGGACTTGGTTTCTCTGATGGACTTTCACAAATCAGTCAAGTCCCAGCTTGAAAATCAGGGATATTTTTATGAAATCCAGGCAGGCTCGTTTGATAGCAAGACAAAATCACAGCAGACCGAGTTCAAAGGAGACACCACGTACAATCGATATCTGCCTGATAATCACAAAAAAGTAATTGTTGCAAAGGACGCAATTCAATCTCTGGTTGCAGGAATTGAGCAAAGACCTACAGAATCATACAGCTCACCTGCACAATTTTTACCGCGAGGAAGCAAATACGACGACGTATTCAATGAAAACCTAAAGGACGACTATAGGTTGCTTCTCTATCCGTATTTAGTAAAAGAATATGCAAAAAAATCTCTAGGATACGGAAAGCGCGGTGGACACAAAACCAAAAGATATGCAACACTATTCTATCTTGCAGTATACTTTAGAATAATTCACAAAAGCATTCTTGGAACAAAAACAGACTATAAAGAAGATATTTCCAAGCTAGAGCCAATCTTCAAAAGCCACAAGCTCAACGAGCGGATATTGCGTCTAACAGACGGAGTAGTGACAAGATTTTTGGAAGACACCGTAGTCGAAGACGAAATAGAACTGGCAAATACCAAGCACAACTTTTTCTCGCATCGCGTCTGGAATGAGGCGATGCTTCGCGTACTGGATAAAAAAATACGCCAAGAAGAAGAGGAAATCGAGAGTATCAAAAAGCTAGTCAACAGTTTATTGTAAGTGCGATAGTTGCTAGCCACGGTAAAAAATTGCAGGAGATTTACAATGGCCAGACAATCTACCGCAGCTTTTTCTGTCATGTACCATTATTTAACAAATTTTTGATCCACTCAAAAAATGGCCATGATTTTTATATAGACTCAAAAAATGTCAGATTGCTTGGCTGAAGGAGACAAATGTGTTATTTGCAAAGGTCCAGTATCATACAAATACAATGCAATGCCAAACTGGGACATCAAAGGTCCGCTATGTGGAAAATGTTATTCGCAAAAAATCTACGAGCACTATCCAGGCGAGCATGTCCGAGTTAATCTGGACAAAGAATAGTCATTCAGAATTTTTGTACTTGTTTACATAAAGACAATTCCATGATACGGAATCGTCTTTGACGTCTTTTTCCTGCAAGAACTTGATATCTGTGATAGTTTTCTTTTTCTTGGACAAATTTACCTCAAATGACTGGAACTTTGTACAATTGCATCCCTCTATCTGGCATTCCCCCTCATGGTCCTCTTTTATGTGGGAGCAGTTGCAGACTGCGTCGGCCTTTACCTGGTCTTCCTCTTTTTCTGTGTAGGTGCCAAACCTCAGGTATGCCTCCCCTAGGTGTCCCTTTTTGAATCGCTCATAGTTTTCCGACTTGGGCAATAGCTTGAAAAACGCCATGTTATAATTTGGTCGTCTGGTTTCGGACGCTAGGATAAACCAGTACTGATCATCAGATTCCACAAATCTCAGCTTGATGTCGTGATCGTTCCACCAATGGACATAATCAGTCCACATGTCGACTGATTTTTTCCGATCAGAAAACAATGGAACCACATTCATTCTTAGATCAAAATACCTATAGGCCACGCCAAGAAAATCTCCATACCAAGGAATTGTATCAGACACTTTAGTTCCGCGGCATATGTTTGGTTATTAAGCAATCGTGAGAAAGGTTAATACCCTTATATCTTAGAATTACGCTCGTATAGTAAATGGCCACATATCGTACCAGTATGCAAATTGTAGCAGATCTGCTAACAGCTACTGACCAGTGTGGACAAGAAGGAATCAAAGTAACATCTCTGCTGACACAAGCAAATCTGTCACATTCACGTCTTGCGAAGTTCATAGAGAACTTGACAGGCGCAGGACTAATCAACAAAATAGAATATGATGGAAAAAACACCTATGTCATCACATCAAAGGGAAAACAATACCTAGAATCATACCAAAGATTCCATGATTTAGCACAAGGCTTCGGTCTAGATCTATAATCGCTTTCGTTTCTTGGAAGACTTTATTCTGTTTCTATCCTTCATCGTAGAATATCCGATTATAATCAGCGCGCCTGCTAGCTGCGCATAAAACAAGTAGATATTTTGATCAGCCAGTCCCTTGAATGCGGTAAAAACCATTCCCAAAATGAGAATTGCAAGCATTACAAGCAGATACTTGTCCATAATACCAAACAACAAACAAACAATATATCTTTTAGAATATTGTGTCGAGTGTGAGCAAGATACTTGAGCTGATTGGATACGCACTGATTGGCGGAACGATCTATTCATTTTTGGGCATGAATGGTGATCCATTAAGATGGCCGGTGTTTTGGGGATGTGCAGGTGGCGCACTAGCAATCATTGCATACAATAGTGTAATGCGAAAGAAAAAACAAGCTAGTTGATCAGTGTGTTGTATAGTGCTGATCACAAACCGACAGATCTATAAAGGACCATTCCATGATATTTTTCGGGGAGCATGACAGAACAGGTTAACAAATGGTGGGAAGGTCTTGCCAAAGAACTTGAAGTCGATATTGAATCCCCTGAAGAATAATTTTTGATCGTTAAAGCCTCGAGTGGGATTTGGACCCACGACCTAAAGTTTACGAAACTTTCGCTCTACCAGGCTGAGCTATCGAGGCATGAGGGCACTGTTATCAGAGTTTATAAAAAGCATTTCAGGTTTTGGTACAATTGAAAAAATCCATTTCCGGAATACGCGGAATTTTTGGTGACGACCTAAAGCTTGTAGATATTTTGGG
Organism: Candidatus Nitrosotenuis sp.; assembly: GCA_046092065.1. Taxonomy (GTDB): domain Archaea; phylum Thermoproteota; class Nitrososphaeria; order Nitrososphaerales; family Nitrosopumilaceae; genus Nitrosotenuis. The sequence continues at coordinate 24,160 of JBJTCW010000166.1, forward strand.
ATTTTGCAGAAACTTTGCTCCAGTAATAAAATCTGGCAAGTGTGTTGTGGGAAATGACACGCGCCCATCCAACAACATGGTCGGTAGTGTAGCAATTGCTGCTCTAATGGAACAAGGAATAGACGTGTACAATCTTGGAATGGTTCCAACGCCAGTAATGTTTAGAGAAGCAAGAAAATATGGTGCAGGATTAATCATTACGTCTTCTCACAATCCACTTCAATGGAACGGCTTGAAATTCATCATAAACGGCCGTGGTCCAAACGAAGCGGAATTTGAAAACATTCTAAAAGAAAAACAGCTCAAAAAGACAAAATTCGGTACTGAATTTGGTACATCATCCAGCTATGTAGATGACGCAATCAAGATAATTGGAAAAATAAAGCACTCGCCAAAAATACTAGTTGATGTTGGCGGAGGAGCTGCCACATTTGTTGCTCCAGAATTATTGAAAAGACTTGGATGCAAAGTGGACATAATTAATCAAAACTCTACAAAAAGAGGACCAGATCCTACCGCGGACAAGCTGACACAACTAGTGTCTGGAAGCAAAAAATACGACATTGGATTTGCGTTTGACCTTGATGGCGACAGACTAGTTGTAGTCAAAGACGGCAAAAAGCAATCACCAGATACAACACTAGCACTAGGTACCATCAAGGCGCTAGAACTAGGATACAAAAAGTTCTGTCTTAGTATTGATACCAGCATTGCAGTTGAAAAATACATCAAAGAACATGGCGGTAGTGTGATTAGATCAAAGGTTGGCGAGGCAAACGTCATCGATATGATGCTAAAGAAAAAGTGCCAGGCAGGTGGTGAAGGAAGTAGTGGCGGATTTATTTTGCCAGAGTTCAACATGTGTCGAGATGGTATACTAACATCTGGATTCATTGCAGCAATGACTGGCAAAAAAATAATCGATGAAGTAATAAAGTTTGTATCACAGTATAATCAGCTTCGAACAAAAATTGATGTTGAATCTAATCTGCACGGTAAAACACTTGCAAAATTACAACAAAAGATCAAAGGAAAATTCAGTGATATAATCACCCTAGACGGTGTAAAGGTAATTGTTGATGAGGACACTTGGGCTCTGGTTAGAAAGTCAAACACAGAGGACATTATTCGAATTTCAGTAGAATCAAATGACTTGAGCAAGGCGCAGCAGATTCAAAAAGAGATCACCATTTTAGTAAAGCAAAGCCATGAGCAAGTTAGATGAGAAAAAAATCATAGAGATTTTTCAGAAAAAACTAGTAGGGAATTTTGTCGGTGAAGACGTTGAAATATTTCGTTTAGGCAAAAATTTTGGAGTTATCAAAACAGATACCTTGGTTCAAAGCACTGATGTTCCACCACAGATGAGTCCAGAGCAGATTGCAAGAAAAAGCATTGTTGCTCCATTGAGTGATTTTGCATCAAAGGGAGTAAAGCCAAAACACGGAATTATTTCTGTATCGCTTCCAAAAAATTATCCAAAGGTAAAGCTTGTCAGACTGGTAAAGGGATTTCAAACTGCATCAAAACAGTTTGGAGTCAAGATTCTTGGCGGAGACACCAACGAAGCAAAGGAGATAGTCATCTCAGTCATGCTTTTTGGCGTTGCCAAGCAGATCGTACCCAGAGGCGGCGCAAAATCAGGCGATGTCATAATCACGACGGGAAATTTTGGCAAAACAAGTTCAGGCCTAAACATACTATTACACAAGAAAAAATCTCACGGCAAATTCAAAAAAAATGCAATAGAATCTGTTCTTTTGCCAAAACCAAGACTAGAGTTCGGAGTTTTAGCTGCCAAGTATCTCAATTCATCTATGGATTCAAGCGATGGGTTATCCACCACACTAACTGAAATGGCAAAATCAAGCAAGAAAGAATTCATCATTACTCACATTCCAAAAGAAAATGGATTGGACGAGTTTGCAAAAATAAACCACAAAGACATGACAGATCTTGTATTCAATGGAGGAGAAGAATACGAAATTGTTGCAACCATACCCACAAAGAACATTCCAAAGATCAAAAAAATTGCCAAAAAATGCAAGATCAATCTAGTACAGATTGGTCATGTCAAAAACGGTTCTGGTGTTTTTTTGGAAACTGACAAAACAGTCAAAATCAGAGATAAAGGCTGGAAGCACTTTAGGAATTAAGATCTACGTGACGAGAATCCGAGTTGACTCTGGTTCCAATCAGAATAATTACAGAACCAATCATCACATTTAGCCCAAGCAAATATGGAATCAGCTCTGTTGCGTTTGAAAGCAAGCTAACAGCTACAAGCGGCGCCCATGAGCCAACGATAAGACCAGAATTATACACAAATCCAGTAGCACTGTTTCTTATTTCAGTAGAGAATTTTTCTGACAAAAACGCAGGAATCGGTCCAAAACCAGTTGTAGCTATGAAGATAAACAGTCCAGTGAATACTGCGCGCTCAAGTATTGTTTGAGAGACATACAGTCCATACAACGCTGGAATCGATAATGCCATTGCAGATGCAGCTATGACTGCAATACTTTTTGTTCTGCCAATTTTTTGGCTCAGAAAACCAACAAAGATTTGGCCAAAAAGCGATGTCGTAGTGGCCACAATCATCAGGGTTGCGACCTGCGGTTTGTCTAATTTGATATAATTTTGCAAAAATGTTGGATAAAATCCCATTGAAGAATAATATGAATACATCAAGCCCGTCATTATTATTAGCGCCAAAAAGAAATGTTTTCTAGATATTTTCTGAGAAAAGACTTGTTTAATAGGCGATTTTTTGATGGTTTTAGATTTAGTAATCCACGATTCAGATTCTACCATTTTAAATCTTACAAATAGTGCAATCAATCCAGGAATAATACCAGTAAAGAACATTATGCGCCATCCAATTTGAGCAAATTCTTCTCCTGGAAATGCAAACGTAGCTACTTGAAATGCGACTGACGCCATGACAAATCCAAAATTGAATCCGCTTTGCAAAAATCCAGATAGTATTCCTCGGAATTGTTTTGGAATTGTTTCCATTGTGATTACGGTTCCACTGCCCCACTCTCCACCTGCAAAGAATCACTGGATTAATCGAATTCCAATCAGGAGAATCGGTGCCATTATACCGACTTGGTTCCAAGTAGGCAATAGTCCTGTGGCAAACGTTGCAATGGAGAATCCCAGTATTGTAATGACCATGGTTTTCTTTCTTCCATGTTTGTCACCAAGATTGCCAAAGAATGCACCACCGATAGGCCTCATCACTAGTGTGACAATATATGCACCAAATGTGGAAAGTAGTGCAAGTGTGGGATTTCCTACTTGGAAGAAGAGACTGCTAATCAGAGGAATCACCAAAAGCATCATCACCAGATCATAGCCATCAAGTGACCAACCAAGCCATGATCCAAATACGATTGATTTTTGTTGTTTGTTAAGACCTAGCATTTCGCATCCTTTGTGTGAATATTACGCAGGCTAGCAAACAAGGTTTTTTAAATCCTCCAAACTTTGGGTAACCAATGTCAGAAGAACACCAAGTAGACAAGTGGGGTATTGCTCACATCTACAGTAGCTATAACAACACCATAGTGCACATGACAGATCTTACAGGCGCAGAAACTGTGGCAATCAGCTCCGGTGGTGTTCACGTAACGGCTGACAGATACGAATCATCTCCATTTGCTGCAATGAAGTCATCAAATGCAGTAGTGGAAGCAGCCAAGGCAAAGGGCTTTACTGGTTTTCATATCAGAGTGAGAGCAGTTGGCGGTGTGGGTTCTCGAGTCCCAGGACCAGGAGCACAAGCAGCAATTAGAGCACTTGCAAGAGGCGGATTCAAAATAGGAAGAATCGATGATGTTACACCAATTCCTCACGACACCACACGAAAGAAGGGTGGAAAAAGAGGAAGAAGAGTCTAGACATCGACCAGTTTTAGTTTAGTCTTACATCCTTTTGCTTGAAAATAATCTGCAATAAAGAACGTAAATTTCTCATCAGGACTTCCCTTGTATCTTTTAATCATATCGTCAAATTTCTGGTTTATTGCATTTTGCAGATTTGGCTTTACCCAGAGTTTGAAAAAGGTCCAACCAAACCTTGATGACGGCTCGCCAAACTGAAAGTCATTTGACATGTTGAATTGTGCTGCCATGTCTGATAATGCATTATTGATCAAGCGCTTGTCTTCCAAAAAGTCAGTGGTGCTTACTTCAAAGATTTTCATTTTCATCAGCGGTATTGCTTAGCTTATCAGATAAAGAGACGAACTTGCCGTCTTGTTCAATGTTTATTTTTGTCTGCATTCTAACATGTATTCCTACAGATCGGAACAATGCCAAGAGCTGTCCGCCATCAATCTGCTCATTGACTTCACCTGTTTGGTATAGCTGGCCCAGTCTTTCAATTACCATTTTTGCTTCATTTGGAAATTGCGATTCTGCGTTTTGCAATACTTCTTCTCCTCTATACCCAAGATGAGAAATCACAATTTGTCTGTATGATGGTGGGGTTGCTTCTTGTTTTGGTTCTGACTTGCTTGATTGAGAGACAATGTTTTTTCTCATTTCTGCTAGACGTCTTGCCTTTAGTGCTTCTAGTTCTCTGTCTTCGCTCAACCTTTGATCACACCAATTGGGACGAGCTTTGCCACTTTGGTTGCAATTCCTAATTCATGTGAGACATTTACTACTGCATCCACGTCTTTGTACGCCTCTGGTGTTTCCTCTACTACGCCATCCCTAGTCAATGATTTTATGAAAATTCCTTTATCAGATAGTGATTTTTTTACTTGCTCTTCCGTGAAATCTCGCCTTGCCTTTGAGCGAGACATCATTCTTCCTGCTCCGTGTGCAGTAGAGCCAAAGCTGAGATTCATCGAGTTTGGCTTGCCGAGCAAAATCCAGCTTCCAGTTCCCATTGAACCCGGAATTAGTACTGGCTGGCCCAAATCTCTGTATTTTAGCGGAACCTCATCTCTGTTTGCAGGAAATGCCCGTGTTGCTCCCTTTCTGTGAACTACAAGTGATTTTTCCTTGCCGTCGATTTTGTGTTTTTCAACCTTGGCAATATTGTGTGCAACGTCATATACTAGTTTCATGTCCAAGTCTGCTTCTGTGCTTTTGAAGACTCGCTCAAATGATTTTCTGGTCCAGTGTGTAAGCATTTGTCTGTTGCTCCAAGCAAAGTTCAAAGCTGCAAACATTGCCTTTCTGTATGATTCTCCTTCTTCTGATGTGTTTGGAACACATGCTAGTTCTCTGTCTGGCAAGCTGATGTCGTATTTTTTTAGTGCCTGTTCTGACACTCTGAGATAGTCAGAGCAGATCTGGTGGCCAAAGCCCCTAGAGCCACAATGAATCAAAACTGTAACATTTCCTTCTTGGATTCCCATTCTTTTTGCTGCTTCTTCGTCATATACTTTTTCAACTTTTTGCACTTCGAGAAAGTGATTTCCAGAGCCAAGACTTCCTAGCTGTGGTGCACCACGCTTTCTTGCAGTATTGGATACTTTGTTCGGGTCTGCGTTTTTGATTTGTCCATTTTCTTCGCAGACATCTGCATCGTCTTTGGTTCCATAACCATGATCAATTGCCCAGTTGACACCTCGGACCAGAACTTCATCTAGTTGTGAATAGTTTAGTTTGATTGCACCTTCAGAACCTACACCGGATGGAACGGAATTGAAAAGATCAGTTACCAATTCTTTTAATTTTGGTCGTACCTCTTTTTCTGATAAATTCATTCGAAGTAATCTCACACC
>JBJTCW010000167.1:0-3500 GCA_046092065.1 Candidatus Nitrosotenuis sp.
TATCAGAATTCTTTGATGTCAAACACAGTACAATATTACTTGATAACTATTTGAGAGAGTTACCACAGGCAATACATGCGGTAGGCTTGCCATTTTGGGATCTGCACTGGTATTATGTGGCAAAAAAAGCTCAAACCATAACAAAACATCTGGCATCTGGGGATGGTGGTGATGAGCTTTTTGGTGGATACACGTTTAGGTACTCTAAATTTCTGTCATTGACAACAAAATTTTCTACACCTCTGGACAAGGTAAAGGCGTATCTTGCATGTCATGAACGTGATAGTGTACCGGATCAAGAAAGTGTGTTTGGGCCAAAAGCCGAATTCTCATGGAATGCAATCTATGGATTTTTACTTCCTCACTTTGATAACAAACTTGATTCTCTAGACCAAATTTTTCTGGCGGATTATAATGGAAAACTGCTTTACAATTTTTCTATTGTTAATACAAAAATACACCAACATTTTGACATAAACAATATTGCTCCTATCTTATCAAAAAGATTAATCGACTATTCCACAAAATTACCATCCAATCAAAAATATGACAGCAAAAATAATTTGGGCAAAACCCCCCTCAGACAATTGCTCAAAAAGTTTGGTACGGATCATCTAATTTCTGCCGAAAAATATGGATTTTCTGTAAATACCATCAATCTTTGGAAGTCATTTGGTAAAAATACCTGCAAGTATTATCTGTCAGATTCAAGAACAGTCAAAGAAGGACTGTTAAACAGTAAATGGATAAACAAATATCTTGGACAAAATGATCTTGATGTAAGATATGTCAACAAATTACTTGGATTATTAGCAGTGGAAATCTGGTATCGACTGTTTATTACTAAAGAAATGAAACCTACTGAAACTCTATAGCTCTTTTCATTTGATGTATTGCCTGGAGTCATCAACAAAGTTCTTGGCAATTACGTCCCAACTGAATGTCTTTTCAACAAATTCTCTTCCAGTCTTGCCCATTTTCTTTGCCTTGGACTCATCTGATATGAGTATACTCAACTTTTCGATCCATCCCTGAGAGTCTCCACTTTCTACCAAAAAACCAGTCTCTTCATCTTTCATCAATTCTGGAATTCCTCCAACTTTTGTGGCAACCACTGGTTTGCCCATCAATTGCGCTTCCTGCAAAGTGAGTGGCGACATGTCTATTCCACTAACTAAGGCATAGACATCTATTTCGGATAGATACTCTCTAACCCTGTCTGGATACTGCATATGCCCTAACCACTTGAAATTCTTATACTTGCTTAGTGATGGAAGAATTTTTTCTCTATATGGACCATCACCAACCCAATAAAATGTAACATCTGGCATGGCTTCGAGAACTTTTTGTAACGTGAACATTTCCCTAGCTTTTCCCCAGATCATTGCACCTTGCAGTAAACCTACGCAAGGGTGTTTCAGTTTTGGTCCTTCTGTTGGATACCAGTTTGACGGGGTTATCCCTTGGTATAGAATTTTGGCTGGCTTATGTGGATAATGATCATTTACAATGTCTTTGAGATAAGAGCAAATCGGCAACATCAAAGCAGAGCCATCAAAACATTTTTTGGCCACTTGATTCTTGAGTTTTAGAACTGTTCTTTTGACTGGTGACTTGTAAAGGGTTTCTCTTGCCCATTTCATCTCAGACCAGTAGTCTCCCCTGAGGTGAACAAAAAGTGGTATCTTGGCATCAAGGGTTGCAGATCCAAAATGAGCCTGTCTATCGATGAAAACTGCATCTGGCTTGAAATCCTCAATTAATTCATTGAATTTCTTTTTGTTAGGAATCCAGTTTTTTATTTTTCTTGTTGGAAATGTATCATAGACTTCGATATCATGAACGAGCTTTGTTTCAACACTGAATTGTTCCAGTTTTTCGGCAAATTCTCTCAAATGAAAAAACTTCGAGCTTGCTCCCGCTATTAGTAACTTCAACAATTATCACTTGAAAGATAAACTATTTGAATTATTAAATGATATATTCCTGCACTCAAAAATAACATCGATGAAGGAAAATCTACCTTTTCGTCTTTGGTTTTACTTTAGACAAGGATGGGCGACATACTTCACGTTCATATTTTCCGCAATAAACACTCTTACTGTTACATACTATCTGGCAGTTGACAAGTATCCATTCCTAAAGGAACTCTTTCCGTCATTTGTGTATTATGTAGTAAGTATGGCAGCGATAGCAATACCGCTTTTAGTCATAGCTGGTTATATTCACTACAAGAAAAGCTCTGCATTCAAAGCGGAAGCAGACATCAATATAGAGGCCAATCCGCATCTAAGACGCATACTAGTAAACACTGAATTACTACTTCCTTTATATCTACAACTCACTGAATTGTTGATTAAATTATCCAAAAACGAAAAGCTAACTGATAAACAAATCGATGATCTTTCTAAACTACATAAGGGACTGTCTGAGCACATAGACAAAAGAATGATTGATAAAAACTAGTCTTTTGTTAGTTGACTTTGAGAATTAGTCTGATTTCTGTTCCTTGGCTGTCACAAAGTATCTTTGGATAAAACTTGTATGGATTTAAGCTTGGAAATTTTCTCATAACTCGATTGATTGCACCCTCTATTTGTGTGGGTGATCTGAAATAGTCACAACATAAAACTTTGTATCCTGTTTTTTCTGCCAAATTCAAAAGACCTTTTTTAGAAAAGTGATACGTTGACGGATTGTCATAGACTGAATCATGTAAGGTTTTTTTATTTTCACAGTTTGGAACTTCTATAAACAAGATCCCATCTTTTTCTAATAATGGTTTTATCTTTCTTAACACTTTTTTTGGCTCTATAATGTGTTCAAATACATGAGAAATCCAAATTACATCAAATATTCCTTGTATCTCAAACTTTTCGGCATAGCCTTCAAAGCATTTACCGCTCTTTAGTTTCTGATTGATCATCTCTACATTTCTATTGTCAGGCTCTATCCCAGTGACATCAAAATCATTACTTTCAAACCAGAATAACGATTGACCGGCACCTGCACCAATCTCTAGTAATTTTTTTGCTTTGGGAAAAAATCTTTGAGCATACTTGTACTGAGACAGCCAACGCCTCTTCTTGCCCTGTGAATCAGCATCTGTATAATCAGAATTTATTGAGTTTTCAGACGTCCTTTCGTCCCAATACGCTTTTTTGTATAATTCTTCAGTTTTTTCTTTTGTGATTGTTTGGGAATCACCAGTTTGATATGTTTTACAACTATTACAGACATAAACGGGAAAACCCAAGTAAGAACTTTTACTGTACAGACCTAGCTCATCATCACAACAAACACAATTCATGTCTTTTGTCGTGCTATCTCGTAATCTATTAAACTAATCCATTAAATCTATCACGATTTTAAAATAATAGGTTTACTTGCAGAACTTGTTGAAGAAAAATTTACTAGTATTGATTTTAGTTTTTTTTGTAATTGGTGTGATTATTGGTAAAGCAAGTGATGATTATGTATCACTGAATTCAATTTCAAAC
>JBJTCW010000168.1:0-8289 GCA_046092065.1 Candidatus Nitrosotenuis sp.
GTCTTTTAGTAATCCTTCATCAAATGTCAAACCTAGCTCCTGCGCATATCCAAGCGCTGCAGGTCTTGCAGAATCTGGTACTGGAATTACTAGATCAGCATCTTTGATTGGGAATTTTCTTGCCAGAAATTGTCCGATGCGTTTTCTTGCAACATAGATGTTTGTTCCCTCCATCTTTGATGTCGGGTGCGCAAAATACGTGAATTCAAATGAACAGTGTGACCTTTGTTTTGCTTCTGAGAACATTTCGGTTTCCATTCCCTCTTTGCTGAACTTGAGTAGCTCGCCTGGAACCACGTCTCTGACCAGCTTTGCACCAATTGCAGATAGTGCGGATGACTCTGATGCAACAATTGATACCTGTCCGTCTTCTTTTGAGCCTAAAACCATTGGTCTAAAGCCTCGTGGGTCACGTGCCGCATAAACAGCATTATCGTCAGATACAAAGGTAAAGCAATACGAGCCTGCCATCTCGTTTTTGAGAATCGATAGAGCCGCTCCAAGTTTTCCATTTGTAGACATTAGTGAAACGAGTCGTTGAGCTGCAATCATAGTATCGCTTGAGCTTTGCGGAGTAAACGTACAGCCTCCAACCATGTTAGCTAGCTCTGCAACATTTGCTATTGTACCATTATGAGCAATGCAGAGATCTTTGACTTTGAGTGGTTGAGCATTTTCCAAGCTACTTCTTCCAACAGTAGAATATCTTACATGTCCGATTGCTGCAGGTGATGCATATTCTTCGGTTATCTTTTGAAATTCAGATGATGCTGAAGAGACTAGCCCCAAGCGCTTTACTGGAGTTTTGTTTGGAACTGCAATTCCCCAGGCTTCTTGTCCTCGGTGTTGCAATGCACGCAATGCGTCAATTACCATTGGGATTACATTAGATCCATCTTTGCTGAAAATTCCGACAACACCACAGTTTTCCTTTACTTTAGGCATGTAGCACCAGATCCCTCAATGAATTAAACCACTTTTCATGTGCTTTATCAACTCTTAGTTTGGCAACAAGTTTTTTCTTGTCAGAAAATATGATTTCGTTTCCTTGGAATGTGCCGATCTGTGAATGTGTCACACTTTTCTTCTTTAGTTCAGCTAGTACAATGTTTAGTTTTGATTTTTCCACAACTAGTAGATATCTGGAATGGCTTTCAGAAAAGAGTAGTTTGGTAGAGTCTAGTTTTTCTTGAGGAACACTATCCAAAGATATCATACACCCAACATTGCTAGTCATTGACATCTCAGATATGGCGATTGCGAGTCCACCCTTTGCGCAATCATGAGCTGCCTTTACGTGCCCATTTTGTATTACCTTTAGTACAGAATCCATGTTTTTCTTGGATTCGACTAGATTAATTTTTGGAGCCTTGCCCCCAATAAAATCATGAACAAATTCATAGTATTCAGAGCCACCAAGTTCGTCTTTTGTTGTTCCCACAATAACTAGTGCATCGCCTGATTCTATTTTCTGTGGTTTGAGGGGAGTTTTGTCAATCAACCCAAGTACTCCAATTAACGGAGTAGGCTTGATTGGACCTTGCGGTGTTTCATTGTACAGACTTACTTTTCCTCCAACGCAAGGAATCTCAAAGTGTTTGCAAAATTCTGTGATTCCTTTTAGCGATTCTAGAAAAGTCCAAAATATTTCTGGATTTTCCGGATTTCCAAATTGTAAATGATCAACCATTCCAATTGGAGTGGCTCCAGTACAAACTACATTACGGCATGCCTCTTCAAAGCAACCCATTGCGCCATTTTTTGGATCCAAATAGCAATGCTTTGGGTTACCGTCAATTTTGACTGACAGATACTTTCCATTGTCTAGTCTCAGTACGGCGGCGTCTGAGCCAGGTTTGACCACAGTTCTGATTCCCACTTCGTGATCATATTGTCCATAAACCCAAATTTTACTTGCAATGTTTGGACTTGCAAGTAATGTCAAAAGTGTTTTAGAGAGATCTTTTGGTGATGAGGGTTGTTTTTTGTTTTCTAGTTGTTTTAGGTATGAGGGTTGTTTTGAAGGACGATTCAGTAGAGGTGCATTTGCTACAATTTCTGCAGGCATTGATGCAAGCACATTTTTGTTATCAGTCACTTTCATGATTTTGTTTCCAGTTACTTTACCAATTACAGAGCAACTGACCCGGAATTTTTTGCAGATTTGTTGCAATTTTGCTATCTTCTTTTTGTCTGTAATTACGAGCATTCTTTCTTGTGATTCAGACGTCATGATTTCAGATGGCTTCATGTTTGGCTCTCTTGTGTGAACTTTGGTCACATCAAGCTCGATTCCTATGCCCATCGCATCGGCAGTCTCTGAAATAGCACATGATAATCCTCCACCTCCCAAATCCTTGATTGCCTTGATCAGTCCCTGATTTCGTGCCTCCAAGGTAGCCTCTATGATTAATTTTTCAATGAACGGATCTGGGATTTGTACTGCGGAGCGGTCTTCGGTTTCTAGTGAATCTGATGCAAACTGTGCACCGCCGATTCCATCACGTCCTGTAGAGCCACCCATTAACACTACAACATCGCCAGTGTTTGCATGATTTTTGATCAATCGTTCTTTTTTACCAAATCCAACAGATGCGACATCCACCAATGCATAATTGGAATAACACTTATCAAATTCTACTTCTCCGCCAACAGTTGGAATGCCTAAACAATTTCCATAATCAGCAATTCCGGTTACCGCATTTTTGAAAAGCCATCTAGCATGAGAGTCTTTTTTGATATCACCAAATCTTAAGCCATCAAGCAAAGCAATTGGTCTTGTTCCAGCAGACAAAATATCACGTATTACACCACCGACACCAGTAGCTGCACCACCATACGGCTCCACGGCTGATGGGTGATTGTGTGATTCAATGTGTACTGTGATCACATATCCATCTCCAACATCTAGCACTCCAGAATCATAGCCTTTTTCGTGAATTACTCGTTTGCCTTTGTTTGGCAGCATTTTGAGATGAATCTTGGATGACTTGTACGAGCAGTGCTCTGACCATTCAGCTGCCACAATATGGCGTTCGGTATCATTTGGTTCTCTGCCAATTTTTTTTGTCAGATAATCCAGTTCTTCTTTTTGAAGGCTCATTTTCTAGCACCAATTGTCGCAATCAATGACTGAAATATCATATTAGATGGAGTACAGTCTTTTGGATTGATCTCAGGCTCGACTGCACGTTCAGGATGAGGCATCATGCCTACAACATTGCCCTCTTTGTTGCAGATACCTGCAATATCAAAAACAGAATCATTGATGTTATTTCCATACTGGAATACAATCTGGTTGTTTTTCTTTAGCTTGTCCAAATTTTCCTTGTCGATGTAATATCGGCCTTCTCCGTTTGCGATTGGGATTGGAATTTTTTGTCCTATCTTGAATTTTGATGTAAACGGGGTTTTGTTATTTTTTACAATTAGCTCAGTCCACTGGCACATAAAGTTCAATGATGTGTTTTTGAGCAAAACTCCTGGAAGCAATTCAGATTCCACTAGAATTTGAAAGCCGTTGCAGACGCCTAAAACAGGCAAGCCCTTGTCTGCCATTTTTTTGACATCTGAGATAACTGGACTATGAGCGGCAATTACACCGGCACGCAATCTGTCACCATATGAAAATCCGCCTGGTAGAACTACAGCGTCTAGATTTTTTGGCAGCTTGTCCTCGTGCCAGAAATACTTGACATCCAGCTTGAAAACATCTCCTAAAACATGGTACATGTCGCGATCGCAATTGCTGCCCGGAAATACGACTACGCCGACTTTCACGATTACATTGTATTTTCTGTGATTATTAAACCAAATCTAGTATTCAAAGACTTGAACAGTTGTAAACAAACTCACCGCAAATGTTTTTTATCTAGAATTTTTTCATCCACAAATATGGCCTACATTCGTGACATCATGAACAAGCAGGTAGTCACAATCTCCAAGGAAAAATCATGTCTAGAGGCGGCAAAACTCCTCCAAGAAAAAGACATTTCATTCCTAGTAGTAACTGAAGGCCAGAATCCAGTTGGCATATTGTCCGAAGCAGACTATGTCAGAAAACTAGTCATCAATGATAAGCGCGCCTCCGAAGTCACAGTAGGCGAGATAATGTCGCCCAAGTTTCGTTGGGTAGAGCCAACCACTACAATTGAGGATGCCGTCCAAAAAATGCTAAACAACAAAATCCGAAGGCTGGTAGTTTTGGAAGGCCAAAAGCTTGCAGGAGTCATAACCCAGACAGACTTGGCAGCTCATCTAAGAAGCAAACTACTCATTGAAGAAACGGTAAAATCAATTAAAACAGATTAGATAGGTTTTGCAGAAAAGGTAACCTTGCTTACCATTGGATTGTAGATTCTCAAGTCATCACATATTTTTTTGACTGAACTTTCCGCGGCTTGTTTTGTTGTAGACGTAATCTGAAATTTGAGCATTTTTGCTGAGTGAATCTTTTTGACCGCGCCATGGTGCCCCTTTAGAACCAAGTCATTTAGTATTGTGTCTCCTTCTGGATCGTTCATGCCGGCTTTGTTTTCAATCATAACTTGGACTTCAAACAGAGGCATCGTTTTTTGTGGCAGTTTGCTGTAATATAATGAATTGTGTAATCAGTAGTAATTTTATAGTACATCATCAGACAAAATCCAAATGGTCGTTCGCTCCAGATACTGGAAAATAACATCCGACGAAATGGAAAAGGCGGAATTTGATCCTGCCAAGGTTTTGAACTGGGAGATCAAAGGGATTCAAGAGCCTGAAGAAGATGCCAAATTTATCGGCGTGTTTAGCTATAGAAACGGCACCCCTTGGGATTATGATTCCATCAAAGGAATTACAATGTATCACAATAATATCAAAAAAGACACCGTCACTGAATCAGTAAAGTTCATCAAAGACAAATTTGGTGGCGAGCAGAAGGAAAAAGGCGAGCGAGTATTCCTAGTCGATTCTAAAGAAATCTATTCTGCAAAAGATATTGGTTCTTTGGCAAAACAACTAGAATCCAAGTTTTCGCTAAAGGCAAGCATATCAATTGAGTTTGCAGATATCTCAGAGGAAGAGAGAAAAAAATCAGGTCTTGCTGACGCAAAACTCTTACCTATTCCAGGCAAACACTAGACGCAACCTAAATAGCGTTTTGTTTTGTATAATACCATAATGTCAGAACTGCAAGGAATCTATGCGCACTTAGCTGAGCTAAAAAAACACATCATACGCATAGTGATTGCAGTTGGTGTATCAATCATTTTCTTGTTGTCATTTAGGGCAATTCCGTTTTGGTACAACGGTGTAAAACTGTACTATCCATTTCCAGAGCCAATACACAACATTGCCGCGCAAATTACAAATTACATGAGAGTTACTTTGGTTCCAGAAAATGTTCAGCTAATACAAACAGCCCCGGGTCAGGCATTTTATGCCCAAACATATGTTGCAGCATTGATTGGTGTTGTAATATCAATGCCGGTCATAATCAGAGAGTTGACCAAGTTTATCTCACCTGCATTTTCCGATAAAGAAATTCATGCGATTAAAAAAGTGGCCATTCCAGCCATTGCACTCTTTATAGCTGGGGTTGTATTTTCTTATTTTACCATTATACCGTTTATGCTTGACTTTTTGTACCAATATGGTGAATCAGCAGGTCTTGTGACATTTCTCAATGTGATGGACTTTGTTACATTTGTTCTGCAGTTTTTGCTTGCTTTCGGCGTCGCTTTTCAGCTTCCATTGATAATGTATGCAGCCACTGCATCTGGTGTTACAGATGCCAAGTTTTGGCGAAACAACATCAGATATTCACTAGTTGTGCTTGTGATAATTGGCGCAGTCGTAACCCCTGATGGAAGCGGTGTCACCATGTGGTTTATCTCAGGACCAATGATTGGGTTATACCTAGTAGGCATGATTGCCATAGAAAGCAGAGAACGCAAAATTAAAAGACTTAAATCCAAATCGACCCCTAAGGAAGAATAACATGACATTAGAGAATCTTGCACTGATAGGAATAGGAATGCAGGAAATAGTCATAATTGCTATTGCCGCAGGAGTCTTGTTGTTTGGTGCAAAAAAGATTCCAGAACTAGCAAGAACATTAGGCAAATCACGTATGGAGTATGAAAAAGGCAAGTTTGAAGCAGAAAAAGAGCTCAAAGACCTAAAAGAAAAGAAAGACTAGAGTATTTTACAAAATTCTTCAATCATGGCAGTATAATCAGATTCGATCTTTGATTTTTCCATCATTCCGGACAGTTTTGACATGATTCCCGTCTTGATGTCTGCAGTTATTGTTATCTTGGTTCCTTGATCTATTTTTTCATATGTTTCTGAAATATGTGAGCCTTTTGCATCCCCACCCAAGACAAACACATCGTGTGATTCTGGATATTTGGAGACGTGTTTTGTAGTCATGACTAGCTCCTTGCCACCCAATTTTAGATGTTCTTCTACAATAGCAACATTGTCACGTACCGAACGCACCCGTATAGATGGATAATATTTTGGCATTACTTGTTGTAAAGTTTCATAGTTTGCAATAACATCAAATACGCGTTGTCGTTCTGCCAGGACTAGTTTTGTGATGACAATTTTTGGCAATGAAACCTAGGTTCCCCATCTTTTGTATAAATCATGTTCGATGTTGAACTGGTCTAGACATTTTCCAACAGTATGATCAATGATTTGCTCAATTGATTTTGGCTTTGTATAAAATCCTGGAACCGGTGGTAGAATAATCACTCCAAGTCTTGCTAACTTTAGCATGTTTTCCAGATTGATTGCAGTAAGCGGTGTTTCTCTTGTCACCAGGACTAGTTTTCTTGATTCCTTTAGTGTGACTCCGGCGGATCGTACTACTAGTGTTTCGTCATAGCCATTTGCAATTCCAGAGAGAGTTTTCATCGTGCATGGAATTACAATCATGCCGTCTGTTCTGTATGTGCCTGATGATATTCCAGATGCCAAATTAGAATCATCAGAGTATTCAGATGTTAGGGATTTTAGCTGTTCTAGTTTGTAATCGGTTTCCATGGCGAGGCATTTTTTTGCCCAATCTGTAATGACAAGATGAGTTTCTATTCCCAGTTGCTTTAGAACTTCTAGTATCCTTACCCCGTAAATTACGCCGGTGCTTCCTGTGATTCCAATTACTAGCTTCATGGTATGACTGATGAGTTTGGATTATTTTAAGCTGTGATTGTCAGCTGATGATTTAGCATTATGTTATGGAAGAGGTGTTATATTACCAATATTTCTAAAAATATCGTTGGCAGTAAAGCAGACCGAGATTGCAAAAATCATAGAAAATTATTCTGATTTTAGAATCGGTGTTCTTGGAAGCCACTCCGCATTAGAAATAATGGACGGAGCAAAAGACGAAGGAATCCAAACTGTTGTTATTTGCCAAAAAGGCAGAGACATCCCATATCGCAGATTCAAGAGAATTGCAGATGAAATCATTGTTGTGGATAGATTCTCAGACATGGCATCGCCAAAAATGCAAAAAATGTTCCTAGAGACAAACACCATAATTGTTCCACATAGAGCACTCACTGCATATTTGGGATATGAAACAATAGAGAAAAAATTCAAGGTACCAATGTTTGGTAATAGAACACTGTTCCAAGCAGAAGAGCGCAGTTTTGGAAAAAACCAGTATTATTTATTAGAAAAATCTAAAATCAGACTGCCAAAGTTATTCAAGTATCCAAAGAAAATAGACAGGCCGGTAATTGTCAAAGTCCAAGAAAAGAAAAGAAAGTTGGAACGTGCATTTTTCACGGCATCAAACTACAAAGATTTCATAGTAAAATCCCAGGACAAGATCAAAAAGGGAATCATCGACCAAAAAGACCTCAAAAAGGCAAGTATTGAGGAGCTAGTGCTTGGCACATACATGAATTTCAATTATTTCCATACACCAATTTCTGACCAGGTTGATTTCATCGGAATAGAAAGAAGACTGCAAACAAACATTCATGATTTCAATGCATTGCCAGCAAAACAGCAGCTAGACATCAATATAGACACACAAAACATCGAAGTTGGCCACACACCTGCAAGCATCAGAGAATCATTATTAGAAAAAGTAATAGAAATGGGTGACAAGTTCGTTGCAGGCGTCAAAAAAGTCTACCCGCCGGGAATCATAGGACCATTCTCCTTACAATCCGTAATCACCAAGGATTTGGAACTAGTAGTCTATGATGTGTCATTACGAGTCCCAGGTAACCCGATTGTTGCAACCACATCCCCATACACAAAGTACCAATCAGCCACGCCGCTGCA
>JBJTCW010000169.1:0-1140 GCA_046092065.1 Candidatus Nitrosotenuis sp.
ATCTCTTGGATTGTACATTTTGCGAGTTAATCTCTAGTTGAAATAATTGAATAAACATTGGATGGTTTTATAGTGGAATATGATGGATCCGTAATATGTCGTCACAGAAAAAAGATGAACTCATCATTGCGCAAAACGAGCTAATCGGCATATTATTTGAAATAGTAAAAAGATTCCAGGCAAACCAAACACTAGATGATGAATATTTCAATATAGTATCTTCTGAATGGCAAAACGACCAGTCAAGAAAACGATTAGATGAAATCCTGACACAAAGAGAAGACAATAGCAAAACTATAGCAAAACTACTAGAAAAAATCCAGTCCTAGCAACCACAGTCATCGTCTACCATTCGCAGTTTCTTTGGCGACTGCTCAAATCTAGACTGGACATAATGCGACATGTTTGTTATTCTTACAATAGTTGGTTTGTGGGTCCACGTACCCTCATTGTCAAACCAAGACTCTATCTCATCTACGTCATAATATTGGCCAGAGCTGAGAATCTTGCTAAATGTTTCCTTGATCATGGATTCATCTTGTATGGTCAATGCTTTTTTGTTCTGGACTTGGGTGGTGATTTCATTTAGCATTATTATGACATTGTTTGTCAGTGGCATTGTATTATTCATCTCTGTACGTTTTAATAATTATTACAATTGTAAAAAGCAATGCAGTATTTTGTTGCACTAAAAATGGGACAAAAACGAGTGGCATCTGCCAGAGAATACCTGAATAATTTAGCAAATAATAGAGCAATGCCTGCATTGGCTCTCAAAAGCACAACTACCAACATTTGGGAGCCGGTTGGCGAGGAAAACCTGTACGCAGTAGTGGACGAATCCAGTGGTTTTGTCCTTACCGATACATCCGGGTATATTGTGGCATTATGCGACAAGGACGGCTATTCCAAGTCTATCATCCAAGGTGTGCAAAAAGAGCAATGCGACCTATTAGTAGAACAGTTCGAAAAGGACAAGCTGGTAAAATTCGTGGGCAAAGTAATCCTGCCTGTGTAGTATGGTCAAATTTTGTGCATGAGATATATTTTAAATTGACAATTCGGATTCAGATCTGAGATGGCAAAATTCTCATCCGAAGTAGAGGTAAAGGGACATCTAATTGATTCCATGATACTAAC
>JBJTCW010000170.1:0-10931 GCA_046092065.1 Candidatus Nitrosotenuis sp.
GATACCGATTCCGCACTAAA
Organism: Candidatus Nitrosotenuis sp.; assembly: GCA_046092065.1. Lineage (GTDB taxonomy): Archaea > Thermoproteota > Nitrososphaeria > Nitrososphaerales > Nitrosopumilaceae > Nitrosotenuis. The sequence goes on from JBJTCW010000170.1 coordinate 21, forward strand.
AGAGCATCCTGAAATTTTCAAAAAATACTTTGGCAAAATCATTCCACCAGAAGACAACAAGTTTGCAGCACTAAACTCTGCAGTCTGGAGCGGAGGATCCTTCATCTACATTCCACCAGGAGTCAAAGTAGACATGCCATTGCAAGCATACTTTAGAATCAACGCAGAAAATATTGGACAATTCGAGAGAACACTCATCATCGCAGATGAAGGCTCTGAAATCCACTACATCGAAGGATGCACAGCACCAGTATATTCTTCAGAGTCATTGCACTCTGCTGTAGTAGAACTAGTAGCACACAAAGACGCAAAGCTCAGATACACAACAATCCAAAACTGGAGCTCTGATGTGTACAATCTCGTAACAAAAAGAGCATATGCATACCAAGGAGCCAAAGTAGAATGGATTGATGGCAACATTGGAAGCAAAATCACAATGAAGTATCCGGGTATTTACTTGCTAGAACCAAAAGCACACGGCGAAACTTTATCGATCGCATTTGCAGGAAAAGGCCAGCACCAAGATACCGGCGCAAAAATGGTACACCTAGCACCAGAGACAACATCTCGAATCACATCAAAATCAGTAAGCAGACTAAACGGCAGAACCACATACAGAGGATTATTGCATGTAGCAAAAGGCGCAACAAACGTAAAATCCTCAGTAAGATGTGACGCATTACTCTTAGATGATACATCAAAAACAGACACCTACCCATACATGGAGATAAACCAAGAAGATGCAACAGTTACCCACGAGGCAACTGTAGGCAAAATTGGAGATGAGCAAATCTTCTATCTTATGACAAGAGGATTCTCAGAAGAAGATGCACTAACACTAATTGTAAACGGATTCATGGAGCCATTCACAAAGGAGCTCCCAATGGAATATGCAGTCGAGCTAAACCGACTCATAAAACTGGAAATGGACGACTCGGTAGGATAATTCCTATCACCTTTTTGTTTTACCATGCAACAAGCTTTATCCACAATTAACACTGGTCATGTAGATGAAATCTCTGCATCAAAAAAAGAACCAGACTGGCTAAAGCAGTTCAGAAAAAATTCTTTTGCAATTTACGAATCTTTACCAGCAGAGGTTTCTCCACTATACAACAAGTATACCGATGCAAAAAGAATGAATCCTGCAGAGGTATCACTAGTTACTGATTCACAAAATATTATCTATGATTCTCTAAAGCCGAGACTTGCTGAGCTGGAAAAAGAAATCCACATCATTCAAACCGGCACAAACATTTTCAGAATTAATCTTCCAGAGGATCTAAAAGCAAAGGGAGTTGTAATATCATCGATTTATGATGCAATCCAAAATCACGGCGAGCTTGTCAAAAAAATACTGGAATCATCCGATCCTAAAGAAGACAAGTATACTGCACTAAACAATGCCGCATTCAATTCCGGCATATTTATCAAAATTCCAAAAAATCTGATTTTAGACAGACCAATTCATGTAGTGTCTTGTATTGCACCAGACGGCACATCAACAATATCAAAAAACATCATAATATCTGAACAAGGCAGCAAGGCAAGCATCGTACAGGAATTGTACGCACCAAAGGGCACAAAACAGCAAGCCTATCTGGAATTACTCACAGTAGACGCACAGCCAAACTCGCAATTATCAATGACAACATTTCAGGCAATGGACCAGTCAGCAGTCAATTTCTCTACTAGAAACTGTACAGTGGCACAAGATGCCAAGATAAACTGGTACCTTGGATTGTTTGGATCAATGCTGTCCAGATACAGAACCAACTATTATCTGGATGGAACAGGCGCATATGCAGAAGACGCAGAGATTGTCTTTGGAGACAATGAGCAGTCATTTGATTTATCAGCAAATCTGATTCACAAAAAACAGGCAACAGAAGGAAAAGTTGTGCAAAGATCCGTATTGCGCAACAAATCAAAATCATTATTCAAAGGAATGATCAAAATTTTGGAAGGCGCATCCCAGTCAAGATCATTTTTGTCTGGTCGTTCCATTCTATTGGACAAAGACGCAAAATCTGATGCAATACCTGGCCTGGAGATTCTAACCAATGATGTAAAGGCAACCCACTCTGCGTCTGTTGCACAAGTGGATGAAGAGCAAGTATTCTATCTTGAATGTAGATGCCTGAGCCGAGCAGAAGCAGAGAGAATTATTGTTGAAGGATTTCTCGAGCCAATGTCTCGTACAATGTCATATCAGGTGCGAGCTTGGATTGCATATCTAATTGAATCAAAGTGGGCAGGACGCGACCTGGTCCTAAAATCCGATGAAAATCTTCGAGCTATAGTCGAAGTAGAAGAAGTAAGATACAAAGAAGCAGACCAGATAGAAACCCACTACAAGTATCGGTGATCATTTTGGGAAAATGGGTAAAGGCATGTGCGCAAGACCAACTTGGTACAAACGACATGATATCACTAGACGTTGAAGAAAAAAAATTACTCATCACAAATCTTGGAGGCAAAATCTACGCCACAGACAGAATTTGCACGCATGCAGAGGCTGACTTGTCGAGTGGATTTTTGTCAAACGAAGGCGTGCGATGCCCATTACACCTTTCTGTTTTCAACTTGGAGAATGGACAACCACAAAATCCTCCGGCAGAATCTGCGCTGAAAATTTACAATGTTAAAATAGATCACAACGAGATCTACGTTGAGGTTTAGTCATGCAAGCAGCAATTTCCGTTGATCAAATAAGAAAGGACTTTCCAATTCTGCAAAGAAAGGTCCGCAACGACAAGAACTTGGTATATCTGGACAATGCGGCAACTACGCAAAAACCAATCCAGGTGATAAATGCAATTACTGACTTTTACACAAATCACAATTCCAACATTCATCGTGCAGTACATGCTTTAGCAGAAGAGGCAACAGAAGCATATGAGATGACTCGAGACAAAATTGCAAAATTCCTAAACATCAAGGACAGGCAAGAAATAGTCTTTGTCCGAGGAACCACAGAGGCAATCAACCTAGTTGCATATGCGTGGGGCAGGCAAAACATCAAAGAAGGAGATATCATAGTTACAACAGAATACGAGCACCATTCCAATATTGTTCCATGGCAGCTACTGACGCAAGAAAAAAAGGGCAAGCTGGAATACATTGCAATAAATGACAATGGCGAACTAATGCTGGATCAGCTGGACCAATACCTGGCAACAGGCAAAGTCAAGCTAGTAGCAGTAAGCCAAATGTCAAATGTTTTGGGAACAATTACCGATGTTGCAGCAGTAATTGAAAAATGCAAAAAGGCCGGAGTGCGAGTTCTAATTGACGGTGCACAATCAGTACCACACATGAAAGTGGATTTGGATTCTCTGGGATGTGATTTCTTTGCGTTTTCTGGGCACAAAATGCTTGGTCCAACAGGCGTTGGAGTGCTGTGGGCAAAAAAAGAACTACTCGAGCAAATGGCACCATTTCACGGTGGAGGCGACATGATTCGTGAGGTCCACAAATATGAAACAACTTGGAATGATCTACCATACAAGTTTGAGGCAGGAACTCCAAACATTGCAGACGTTATTGGATTTGCAGCTGCAATTGATTATCTGAATAACATTGGTATGGATTATGTTCGAGCGCATGAAATTGAGATAACAAAATATGCACTGGATAAATTATCAGTAATACCTGGAATTAAGCTATACGGAACATCTGACATGTCAAAGCGCGGAGGAGTAATATCTTTCAACTTTGCAGACATTCACCCGCATGATCTTGCAACCATAATTGATGAGGATGGTATAGCAATACGATCTGGCCATCACTGCGCCCAAGTTTTGATGGAAAAGCTAGACATTGCAGCAACATCACGTGCAAGCTTTTACATCTATAATACAAAGGAAGAAGTAGACGTTTTGATAAACTCTTTATTCAGGGCAGCGAGGTTGTTCAAATTATGAGTAGCAATGCAGACATTTACCATGAAATGATTGTCGATTATTCTAGACACCCAAGCAACTTTGGCAAAATAGAAAATCCAACAATACAATACCATGACAGTAATCCGCTTTGCGGCGACAGCATTGACATTTACATGAGCGTGGATAACGAAAAAGTATCTGATATAAAGTTCAGCGGACGTGGATGTGCAATTTGCCTGGCATGTACTTCTGTTTTGACTGAGATAGTAAAAGGCAAAAGCATCGAAGATGCAAGAAAAATCCAGAAAAATGATGTTTTAGGTGAGCTTGGTCTTGAAAACCTTCAGGCAGTTCGAATAAAGTGCGCGTTATTGTCTTTAAAGGTCCTAAAATATGGTCTGTACTCGTATCTGGCAACAAAGGATGCAAACGCAGACGCTCTAAAACAAGAAGCCTCTTCATTATACTAGGGTGTATGATGTCCGACATATCTTTAGAAATCAGAAACATCATTTTTGAGAAATTCAACTCTGATGAGCGATTCACAAATGATCAGGTCTTTTTAGAACTGCAAAAATCCGATAAAATAGAAAAATCAATCACAATAGATGACATGGAAAAATATTTCATGGAATTGTGTGATGCCGGAATAATGAGAAACATTGCGCAAAACTTTACCACACAATGGTTCAAGCTGTTCGATCCTTTGGAAAAAACAACATGCCCTTCCTGCAAGGCAGAAATCCCAATCAATAAATCCGAAGAAAAGTCCTGTCCTTTATGTAAGGCAGCTATTTAGCTCGATATCTGGCAGCTGCTGATTCCAAAGACTGTATCATTGGAAGCTTTTCTCCAGTGAGATATAACACCAATGCACCACCTGCAGTACTGATGTGTGTGATTCTTTCCGCCAAACCATATCTTTTGAGTGCAGATGTCAGGTGTCCCCCGCTGACTATTGTGGTTGCCATGGAATTTGCAACCGCTTCCAGCATTGCCTTTGTTCCATAGCTGAATTCCTGCTTTTCAAAAAATCCTGGCGGTCCTGAAATGAATACAGTTCCTGCACTGGATATTATCTTGGAATAGTGTTCAATTGTCTTTGGTCCCAAATCGTAAATCCGGTCACCCTTGTTGAGCTCTCGCACATCTAGCTCAACTCTGGTCCCATCGTTGTTTATTGCAACATCGACTGGCGTGAAAAACACATCTGGATATTCGCCCATCAATGCATGTGCCTTGGCTACTGCGTCTTCCTCCCCTTTGATGCCCAAAGGATACTTGATTCGAGCCTGCGCACGCATGAAAACATTGCCAATCAGCCCTGTGAGAAGAATTTGGTCTGCCCGGCCTCGCTTGATTAGCATCTTGATTGCCTCCAGTCTGTCTGTGACCTTGGAACCTCCCAACACTATGACATGAGGGGCCTTGGCAACAGTTAGAATCTCTTCGAGCTTTCTTACCTCACGCTCTACAATTTTTCCAGCACAAGTAGGTATGATATGAGAAAATCCAACCAAAGACGGATGGGCTCTGTGTGCAGAAGGAAATGAATCCAAAACGCACAAGTCAAATAATTTTCCCATTCTTTGCACCATTATTGTCTCTGCTGCTTCTTCTGGAGAAAACTCGTAATTTTCCTCTGCACAAAATCTCAAATTATCCAATAGAATAATGTCACCGTTTTGCATGTTTTTGATTTCAGACTGGGCAAGTGCGCCAATCACATCCTCAACATACTTTACTTTTTTTCCTAGCATTTGCTCCAAAATCTTTGCGTGCTGATTCATGCCAATGTAATCCTTGTTGCCGACTCTTCCTTGATGTGATACCACGACAACTTTGGCCTCAGACAAAGCCTTGATGGTTTCAGTAGCTTCTTCAATTCTTTTCACTCCTGAAATCTCGCCAGTAGTTGGCTCTATTGGACAGTTCATATCGACTCGGAGAAGAACCGTTTTCCCCTTTAGGTCAAAATCTCCAAGCGTTAGAATCTTCACGCTTGTGGTTTTTCAATGCTATCTTAAAATCTTTGAGCCGATCAGTTTTGCAGAAAAATTAAAAGCAACAATACTTTCCATGGAATGATTGCAAAACTGGTTGTTCGGCCTACGATCTAGACCGTTCTTTGTTTTAGTGGCCGTCTTCATAGTCTTGACTGTATTGGTCAATACAAAGACAACCCAAGAGTTTGACCGTTATACAATTTCACATTTCCAAGCTGCTGCCGGAAACCCAACCATAGATTACACCATGTGGGCAATAACCGAAATTGGCAGTGTTACCTGGCTTGTCTTGTTTAGTATTGTATTATTGATAATAAGAAAAACCCGAAGAATTGGACTGGTGATGCTTTTGTGCCTGGTAGCAGGAACAATAGGCTCGGGCTATCTCAAAGGGTATGTTATAGACCAACCAAGGCCCAAAATGGAGTTTCTGGGTACAGAATTCCCATATGAAATAGGCAAGGACACGTTTGTTCTTGGAACTGACGGCTCATTCCCATCAGGTCATGCAACTAGGGCTGCAGTAGTAACAATGATTGCAGGCTATGCTTTATCACATGGGTTCCCAAAAGGCAGATACCTGATCTGGATATTTCCTGTTTTAGAGTCAATCAGCAGAATCTATGTCTTACAGCATTATCCAATGGATGTCATTGGTGGTACTGTGTTTGGAACTGCACTTGCAGCAATAATTGGCAACAAGCTAAAGCTGCACAAGATTTTTGATATATCAAAGACCTAGGGAATCAAAGACGTTTCCACTTATCAGAACAATTGCATAGCTTTTCTCGTCATTGTGGTATGTCCAGTATCGAAGGTTTCTTTCCTGGTTGTTTTTGCGCAACATGAAATTCAGCTCAGTAGTTACGGTAAACCCTATTCTTTTTGCTAGCTTTTCCTCCTTTGGCATTATTACCTTGAATCCGCCCTTTTGCCCCTCAAATCCTGTACTCATCATGTCTAATGCGGACTCGGATGCCGCTTTGACATCTTTGATGTCGTATGTCTTTATTATTGGAATTTGGGAGGGGTGAAACTCCATAATTCGCTATATTCTGGGATCAATTTAACTAAAACAGTCGTAAACCCCTACCAAAAAACTCGTAACAGTGTTAAATTTCTTAACTCACAAGTCAACTACTGAAAATAGTCAAAGCTTATGCATACCGTTTTTGGAGTTTTTACATTGGCAAACCTAGCAAAACTAGCTGAAAGACTAAAGCAGCAAAAAATGGAAGCATCAAAAATCCGAAGAAGAAATGAACGAGATCTAAAGGAGGCAGTGTCCCTTGGACGACGCTCCACATCTGGACTCAAAAGACTAGAGCGCCATTTAGAACATGACAAAGAGCAGCTTACAGACATCAACATGGAATTTAACCAAATTTTAGCAAGAAAGGAAAGCCTTGAAAGATTGGCAAAATCTGCACAGGAACGCCTCCTAAAGGAAATCGAGGCAAAAGACCAGGCAGAAATCGAACTGGCAAATGCGGACAATGAAGATGCAAAATCAAGCGCCCAATACAGACTCGATATGGCAACTGAGAAAATCCAAGAACTAGAAGAAGAGCTCAAAATCCGAGAAAAGGCAGTACAAAAAGTGGAGCAAGAAATAATCGATTATACAAAATCCCAATCACACGCTACCAAGAAAATTAGCAAAGAAACAAAATCAAAACCTGCACTGGTTTCACAGTTAAAGGAAAGCCATGCCGATTCTGAGAAATTCCGCAAAAAGCTGGAAACATCTGAAAAACGCGAGCAAAATGCAAACAAGGCACTTGCCAAAGTAAATGCAAAGCTGGAAGAGATGATGGCCAAAAAGCGAAAGTCAGCGGCAAAAAAAGCAGCTGCAAAACGCAAGACAAAGAAAAAGGCACCAAAAAAATCAAAGAGCAAGAAATCCAAGAAAAAATCCAGACGATAAACACATTATAATACAAATTCTATAATGCATGTAATGCGAAAACGTGGAATCTACATTTCGGTTGGCGGATTTGCAATGGTAATTGCATCATTTGTTGCCGCAATGTCTCTTGTTTCTAATGGCAATTTTTCAAATTCCGAGCTATCTATACCTGAAATGATGGATGGGATGTTTGACAAGGTAACTGACACTGCGCAAATTGAGCCTGGTGAAACAGGCACGTTCTCATTTGATGCGGATTCTGAGGTAAAATCGCTGTTCTGGGGAGTGCAGATAATGGATTATCAAGGAAATGACTCTGTCTCGGTTTCAATATCAAACATCTATGGGGATGATTTTGGTACCTTTGATTCTAAACAGCCTGCGTTTTTTGAAAACATGAATATAGAAAAATCCGACAATTACAATTTCAATGTCAAAAACACCGGCCAAAGACCAATCAATATAGTAATGATGTTTACAAAAAACCCGGACACATCGACAAAATTCTCTGATCCAAATTCCCCACTGGCAAAAAAACTGGTACCGCTTGCAGTATCTGGAATACTGCTAATGGCAGGAATTATTGTAATAATAATTGGAATTGTAATACTAGTAATAGATTACAGGAAAAAACAAAATTCTAGATTTACCTAGTATTCTTTGACGATTATTTCGCCGTACTTGCCTCTACCCAAAGAGACCTCGTTTTTGAAGGTGTTTGTGTAGCCGTTTTTGATCAATATCTTGGAGCCGTTTTTGACCTTTTTGATGTCCTCACCCCAAAGCGCGATTTTTATCTCGCCTGCTTCGTCAACCAAAAATGCATTGCATACCTCGGTTGTTCCGCCAACTTTGAGATTTACTGATCGTGGTTCTTCCATTCGTTCTACTGTTCCTTCAACGTCGATTTTGTTTCGCATGTTTTTTGCTTGTTCTGTTGTTACCACGAATTGAATTCAAAATCAATGCATAATTAAGTTTTTTAGTTTTTGGAAAATCTCATCTCAAATTTTGCAGGATCTGCAAAAATTCCACAGCATAATCAGCTAGAGCAGTTATATACTCTGAATAGAAAATTGCTCTTGCAGAGGTATCGAAGCCCGGCCAACCGAGAGGGACTCAAGATCTTTCAATAAGATATCCCTTCCTTTAGGGGTTCGTGGGTTCAAATCCCACCCTCTGCATTATACTTCTATAATTTCGGCAGAGGCTGCTTTATGGCCTGACAAATCCCGGTGAATTTGTGCAGACATTTCGTCCCGGAAAATCAAACTGCATCTATAACACTTCCAGGCCCGGGCACTCATGGGATATAATGCACTTCTTAAAATTTAAATATATTGGACCATTCGTCCACATTTTTGCAAATTTCGATCCGAATCACAAATTATTACATCATTTACAAAAAAACCTGGAATTTTGCAGGCTCGAACAAACCAATTTAGCAAAGACTGGCAAAATTACCTAGTGCAAGACGTTCTGAATGTGTTTTTGCAAATGTCCTATGTCGGAATCTTTTTGCTGCTCGTATTGGTAAACGTGGCACCTATCTTGATGCCGCCGACCTGGCTGATTCTGGCATCGTTTTACCTTTTGGATAACTCGTACAGCCCTGTTTCTTTGGCATTGATTGGTGCAACTGGGGCTACTGCAGGACGTGCCTTGTTGTTGTATGGCAGTGTGTATTTCCGAAGGTTCATGAGTGATGAGCGCAAGTCAAGTCTTGATAAAATAGGCAACTATCTAAAATCAAAAAGGCTTGGGTTTTTTGCTGCATCATTTTTGTTTGCTGCTACTCCTCTCCCTAGCAACTTTTTGTTCATCAGCTATGGTCTGATGAAGGCAAAGACTGTGCAGATTTATGCGGGATTCTGGCTAGGCAGGGCTATCTCATATTATGTCATGATTTCAATTAGCAAAATAGTACTGACACCATTTGTGCAAATGTTCACACAAAGAATCTGGGGAATTGTTCTAGTTGATGCAATAACTGTGGCAATGCTCGTGTTTTTTGCCTGCATTGACTGGAATTTGCTAATATCTGATAAAAAACTCAAATTCGTCAAGCCAAAATTCTGGAAGCTATAGTGTTTTTGCCATGATGATATCGTCTTTGTATTTTTTGTTGTGATACACTCCTCTTGGAATTCTCCCTATTTCGGAAAAGCCCATCTCCTCGTAGAGGCTTTTGCCTATGTTGTTGGAATCAAAAACGTACAGCTTTACTAGCTTTAGTTTTAGTTTCTTCTTTGCCTCTTCCAGTGTTAACTTGATCAGATTAGTGCCTATTCCATTTCCTCTTGCTTTTTTGATTAATCTTATTCCCAAAGTTCCTACATGTTTTGACACATCGTAAGGATCTCTGGTTATTTCGCAGCTGCCAACTATGGTACCATCCAGCTCAGCTAGTATCATGATTTTTTCTTTGTTTTTGATTGATTTTATTGTCTGATTTAGCCAGGCTTTTTCCTGTTGTATGGTTACCTGGGTTGTTTTTGCTATGTCTGCATTTTCTTTAAATAGGGAATTTATCACATTTCTAAGGCCTTGCGCATCTATAGGCTTTGGATATCGTAATAGTACAGTTTTATCAAGAATTGTGTATTTTTTGAGGATCATTATACTGACTACAACAAAAAGCTATTTCTAGTATGTTTTGAGATTTTTTTGCATTGAACTCCCTCAAGGAACTGCAAAAAGAAGTAGAGTCAAGAATCCAAAACGATCCTGCTCATGATTATTCTCACATTCTTCGAGTATACAAGAACGCACAAAAAATAACAAAACATGAAAAGGCAAACTCCAAGCTAGTGCTTGCCGCTGTATTATTACATGATATTGTACAATTTCCAAAGTCTGATCCTAGAAACAAAACGGCATCAGAAAAAAGCGCAATACTGGCACAAAAAATTCTAAAAAAACATGGCTTTGCAGACTCGGAAATCACAATAATCTGTGATGCTATACTAGATCACAGCTATTCTAGGGGCAAAACACCTCAAACAATTGAAGGCAAAATCCTACAGGATGCGGACAGACTGGATGCTCTGGGCGCAATTGGAATAGCTAGGACTTTTTCTGTAGGAGGATCCGAGAAAAGACCACTCTA
>JBJTCW010000171.1:0-4031 GCA_046092065.1 Candidatus Nitrosotenuis sp.
GAAGATAGCTGTAAACACCTCCCGTATTGGCTTGATCAAATTAGTGATATCTTCTGAGAATTTGGATCCTGCTAAAATAACTCCTGCCAAAAATGCACCGGTTGCTGCAGAAAAGCCAAGCTCGTGTGACAAAAACGACAAACCAAATGCAAGACCCAGTGCAACGAGTATTGTAAACTCGTATCGTGGAATATTAGATAATAATGAGAATATCCTTGGCATTGCAAGACAGCCGGCTGCAACCGTACCGCCAATGAACATGCCAATTTTTGCAATCTCCCAAAGCATTTGATCAAAGTTGAAAGTTCCAGACAAAACCGAGGAATGTAATGTAGAAATCAAAACAGCTGCAATCAAGTCTTCTATTACTAGAACACCAATCAACAACAACGAAGAAGGCTCTTCAATTACGTTCATCTCTTCTAGTATTTTTACAATAATAGCAGTGGAGCTAATCGATATGGCAGCACCCAAAAACATTGCATCGATTGTAGACCAGCCAAATGCAAGACCAACACCAAATCCAATTCCAAGCATCACCAGCACTTCAATTACTGCTATTACTGCGCCAAGTTTTCCAATGTTTTTGAGTTGTGACACTGGAAATGTCAGGCCTACTCCAAACAACAACAACACTATGGCAATATCAGAAAAGTTAGTCAGAATGCTAGTATCTTTGATTAAATGAAACGGGCCAAATGGACCAATCAAAATGCCGGCAACCAAAAATCCCAAAACCAGAGGCTGTCTCAGAACATATGCAATTATACCAATAGCTGCTGAAAACAGCAACAAATATCCTAAATCTCCGATTATCTCTATTCCTGACAACTAGAGGGGTTTTTGCTAATCCATTATTCTGTGATTTAGTCAAAATTACTTGCTTTTACGTAGGGATTTTCTTAATCTAGACAAAACTAGACAGGCTGTACCCTTCGCGCGTAGTTCTGGTGTACTGCATGTTATACTCGTAGATTGACTTGGAATAGTCAGTCAAGACTTCCTTCATGGGTTCCAGTGAATCAGCCAAGTAAAACCCAGGACAGTCACCCGTAAACTGGTATGTCGAGTGCACACGTGCCTTGCCGCTTTCATTTTCAAGCCAGGTAGAAAAAGGATACAGATAGCATACACCAGGACGATTTGGATGCATGGAACACGCTCCCTTGTCATCTAGGAATCGACATCGAATATGTGTACCATCATCAGCTTCGGTCTCATCCTTTTTTCTCTTGAGATTTACAGACGTCATCAAGACTCCGTTTCCAGAAGGACCTGCTTCCATCCAGGTTGCAACGACGGTTTCATTTTTGATAAAGTCAGATGTTTTTTGGTATTTCAAACCTTTACCAATTGTAATCAAGTCATCTGATGTCAACGGTAGTCTTCCCTGTCTTTCACAGCAGTTGTGGCAGTCTGGCCAGTAGCATTTCCATAAAATGTATTTTTTTTCTCCAGTAAGATACGGAATGTGAAATACAACCTGTTTTACCTTGATTGCGTGATCTGTAACGTCAGTTCTTTTTCCAAGCATGAAATCTTCCAAGATAGGATCAACCTGCCAGTCTTTTTTTAGCAAATTCAGAGATTCAGAAATGTGAGAATACGACAAATGCAGTTATAACTAAATTATTTGGACTAATAATGTTTGAGTGAGAAGGGCAAGTACGCATCCGGAACTCAGAATAGAAGACTAGTCTGGAAGGAGATCGTCTGGCCTTTGATCCTGGAGCTAAACGATGTATCATTTACTCTACAACAATACCAAAAGAAAAGAGATGTTGTTTGCCAAAAGTATAATCTCCCGCTAACGGTGTCGTCTCGAGGATTGGTCTCTCTAGTCCAAAAAAGCATTCTGTTCAGGGAAAAGGAACTATACTCAATTCACTATAGACTGATCCCATACATGAGACTAAAGGCCGAATGCGATTATGCAACTGCAATCAAAGAAGTCCGCGTAAAATAGAAATGTTATATTGTCATGGATTGAAAGTTTTTTCAGTAGCCCGATAGTCTAGCGGCCAATTGAATTTTCAGGTTAAGGATTCGGCGCTCTGGATCATTAGAGAGGATACGCCGAGACGGCAGTTCGAATCTGCCTCGGGCTACTTTATTTCAATAAGACTAGGGTGAAAATTAGGCGTGTGTTAATTATCTGGATGCTTGCGCTACTCTTTCAAGTTCGTTCTTTTTCTTGACAGATGGAGCTGCGGCGTCATTTGCAGCTGCTGCGATTAGGTGTTCTGCCAAGTATTCTTCCATTGATTTCGGATTTGAAAATGATGATTCTTTTACGCCGTCTGCAATGAATCTCAGTGCTAGATCAACACGTCGTAGTGGGGATACATCGACGGATACGTGATATGCAGTACCGCCGTATACGATTCTTGTAGTATCTTCGTTTGGTGAAGAATGCTCGATTGCTCTAACCAAAACCTCGATTGGGTTTTTGCCAGTCTTTATGTGAATTATTTCCAGTGCTGCCTTTACTGTGTTCATTGTGCGAGCCTTTTTGCCTCCCATTCTGCCGGTGTTCTTGGCATATTTTTTGCCAAAGTGCATCAGCTTGTTTGCTAATCTTTCTACAATATTGACATCAGCCTTGTTGAATTTCTTTAATGCAGATGAACCAAATGTGTGTGGATATACTACCTTTCTCAGTGAAATTACTGTTTTTAGTCCTGGGTCTTTTATTTCAACTCCAGTCAAATCCCATTTTCTAAATAATAGTAAATTCTGAGTCTCTGCCATGTCTTATCTCCTTGGCTTTTCTTTTCTTCCGCGAACCAGTTCTCGGAGTGAAGTGCCGTTAACTTTGAAAACCTTGAATCTTACACCAGGAATGTCCCCCATTGCACCACCTTGTGTTGCACCCATTCCTTCTAGGTGAACCTCGTCGTGTTCATCAATAAAGTTCATTGCGCCGTCTCGTGGCAAAAATGCTGTAACTGTTTTTCCGTTTTTGATCAATTGCACTCGTACACATTTTCTGACTGCGGAGTTTGGCTGTTTTGCCTCGACTCCCACTTTTTCTAATACAATTCCTCTTGCTTGTGGTGAACCACCTAATGGGTTTGCCTTGATGTTAAGACCAAGCAGTCTTCTCTTGTAGGTACCAATTTGCCAGCGTTGTCGCTTGCGTTTTGCTTTGAGTACACGTCCTGCGAATAATCCTAATGGTGACTTTGCCATGCTCTAATCCATCATCCTGTCTGGGCTGTTAATTAAAACGCTTGTAATCTCAAAGTAGCGCTTTGCCAAGAGTCGTGCCTTTTCGGCGTTTCTGCCTTCTCTTCCCACTACGATTCCCTTCTTTTTGGCATCAACTAGAACAATAGCCTGGGTTGTACCATCAAGGCGTTTGTTCATTTTAACATCAGTTACTAGTTTTGGATTTAACATGTTTTTGAGAAATGCTACTGGATCATCGGAATATTCAACCAATTCAACGGATTTTTTGATAATGTTTTGCAGGTTTCTAATGTGTGCACCGCCTTTGCCTATTGCAAGGCCCATTTTGCCTTCGTTTACTACAAAAATTACACGGTTTTGCTTTTCGTCTTCCACACAATCACGCGCAGATGCGCCGGTTACGTTTTGGAAAAGTGAGATCAAACGCATTTGATCAGTTGTTAGTTTGATTGTTTGTGGCATATCGACGGATTATCTCAGACCGAGATGGCTCTCATTTAAACTTTCAGTGGTCATTTCGATTCTTCTTTTAGTATTGCCTTGATGTTGGAATCGGCAATTGATGTTAGCGATGCTGCTGAAACTCTGAATTGTAATCCACATAATTTTCCCAATGCCACTGATGTTCCATCAAAGTTTAGTGTGGATACTTTGCCATCAGATGTGGATTTTTGAATTTGTTCTAGTTCTTCTCCTGTTAGTGATTTTGAAATAACGACAAGTTTTGCGTTCTTGATTGATTGTACTACTTGTCTTGCACCCAGTATGCACTTGTCATCTTTTAGTGCGTCTTTGAGTGTTTTTTCTAAGAGTTTGCCCATTATACCACTGTGTAATGA
>JBJTCW010000172.1:0-13097 GCA_046092065.1 Candidatus Nitrosotenuis sp.
TCACAGCTCAAAGCCATTCTTTGGCGAACTAGTTGACTTTATCACATCAGGTCCTGTAGTGGTGGCAGTCATAGAGGGAAACAATGCAGTTGCGACAACTAGAATTCTGGTTGGAGCTACCAAGTCATACGAGGCAGCACCTGGCTCAATTCGAGGTGATTTTGGTCTTGGAATCTCTGATAATATCATTCACGCATCTGATTCTAAGGAAAATTTTGAAAAAGAAGCAAAGGTAGTATTCGAGTGAGCGGACCTTGCGAATTCGACAGCCGATTGTGGCAGTTCTAGGCCACGTAGATTCTGGTAAGACCTCGTTATTAGACAAAATTCGCGGAACTGGCGTTCAGGGAAGAGAAGCTGGCGGAATCACACAGCACATTGGCGCAAGCTTTCTACCGTCTGATACTATAAAGCAAATGTGCGGACAACTTGCAGAAAAACTAACAAAGACAGAACAAGACGTTCCAGGTCTTTTGGTAATTGACACTCCGGGACACGAGGTCTTTACAAATCTCAGGACTCGCGGTGGTTCTGCAGCAGACATTGCTATTCTAGTGGTTGACACAAACAGAGGATTCCAACCGCAAACAAACGAATCACTCAAAATTTTACAGGCAAGAAAGGTTCCGTTTGTTGTAGCGCTAAACAAAGTGGACCAGATTCCTGGATGGCGTCCATCTGATACTCCGTACATTTCTCTTGCAATAAAAAAACAGGACCAGTTTATACAAACAACACTTGATGAGCAGATCTACAATGTTGTTGGAACATTGTCAATTCTTGGATTCCAATCAGAGGCATTCTATAGAGTAAAAGATTTTGGAAAAGAAGTTTCAATTGTTCCAGTTAGTGCAAGAACAGGAGTTGGAATTCCAGAATTGCTTACTGTATTGGTTGGACTAACACAGCAATACATGCAAAAAAGACTAGAGCAAGAAGAAAAACAAAGCCGCGGAATCATTCTAGAAGTAAATGACGAGATAGGTCTTGGAACAACTGCAAACATGATACTAATTGACGGCCAGATAAAAAAAGGAGATTCTGTAGTTGTGGCAAAGCGCGATTCTGTAGTTGTAATCAAGCCAAAGGCACTCTTGCTACCAAAACCATTAGATGAGATGCGCGATCCAAGAGACAAATTCAAACCCGTGGATGAAGTAATTGCAGCTGCTGGAATCAAGATTGCCTCACCAGACCTGGAAGGAGTTTTGCCTGGAAGTACTGTTTATGTCACCAACAAAGAATCCCAGATAGAGGAATTCAAAAAGACAATCGAGTCTGAGATGAAATCCGTCTTTATTGATACTCAGACAAACGGAATCACACTCAAATGCGATACAATTGGTTCATTGGAAGCAATAACTGAGATGCTCAGGCGTCAGCAAATTCCAGTCGCAAAAGCAGACATTGGGCACGTAAACAGGCGTGATGTAATGGAGGCAATGGCAATCAAGGAAAATGACAGACATCTTGGAGTGATCTTGGCATTTAATGTCAGAACATTGCCTGATGCTCAAGAAGAAGCAGACAATCATCACATCAAAATCTTCAACGATCAAGTAATCTACAGTCTAATTGACAATTACACTCTATGGGTGGATGATGATACTGCAAACGAGGAAAATGCAGTGTTTTCTGAACTCACACCGATTTGCAAGTTTACATTTCTCAAGGGTTACATCTTTAGAAATAGCAATCCTGCAGTGTTTGGCATACGCGTAGATGCAGGAACTGTCAAGCAAAAAATTCAGATAATGAAAAGCGACGGCAAAAAAGTTGGCAAAATCCATCAACTACAGGACGGCAAAAAATCAATTGATACTGCCACACAAGGCCAAGAAATAGCATGCTCCATTCAGGATGCCACAATAGGCAGACAAATCGAAGAAGAAGACGTGTTTTATTCAATGCCGAATTCACGTGAGGCAAAAATAATTTTGGAAAAATTCATGCACAAGTTGAATCCAGACCAGCAAAAAGTCTTCAATGAAATTGTTGTATTGTTACGTGCAAAAGATGCATCTTACGGCTATATCTGATATTTTTTAGCAATCATGTGAATTCCAGGCTCGCCTACTGCGCCCATCATTCTGTCCACTTGTTTGCCGTCCTTGAACATGATAAATGTCGGAATTGATTGAACGCCAAACTTCATGGAAATGTCTTGGTTTTGGTCTACATTTACACGTGCGAACTTGATGTGTCGGTATTTTTTTGCCATTCTCTCAAAAACTGGATGCATCATCTTGCATGGGCCACACCACTCTGCCCAAAAATCAACCAAGACCAATCCATGCGATGTAACAGAATCAAAGTTTGTCAAATTCAGATCAATTATCTGAGTCTGGCTTTGCGCAATGGATTCTTGCTGTTGTGCAATCATTTCTGCAAGTTTTTTCTGCTTTATTTTTTCCAGCTCTGGATCTTCCATGACTTGAAAAATTCCTTGAAATATTAATTTCTACAGGTCCAGCAAATAACGCATGTAAACTGTGCCGTTTTGTCTTATTTCCATGTCATGGAACGTTGGCGCCTTTATCTCGACCTTAAAGTGGTGCTTTTTGATGTCTGTTTTTTCGCCCCTGAGATTTGCAGTAATCTTGTATTCGGTATTTTTTTCCACTTTTACCGAGATAGTTTTTGCCGCAAAACCATCCGTTATGGTCAGAATTATCATCTCCTCTAGCCAGTTGTACAAAAGATATCGAAGATCTTTCCCTGTTACTGCAAGTGTCCTTTCTTGGGTTTCTTCTATTGTATTTGTATCCAAGATTGTCTCTGTTACGGATTTTGCCGCAACAACAAGGGCTTCTTCCAGATTTGATGCATTTACTTCAAAAATTGCATCCGTTGCATGCTCTAGGTTCTTGTAGCTCAACGGTTCGAGTAGAGTTTTCTATTATTAAAAGTAAGACAAAACAACAACATCTAAATCCATTAACACGAAAGTTTTTCCAAGTTGAATCTGCCAAGAGGAATGAAGGACTTTGATTCTGCTGAACAATCAAAAATTGAATTTGTACGACGAAAATTCCTAGAGACATCAAAATCATTTGGATTTAATTTCATGGCACCATCTCCGTTGGAGCTAGTATCTGTAATTGAAGCAAAAAGTGGACCTGCAATACGCGATGAAATCTATTTTTTCAAAGACAAAGGTGACAGAGAAATTGCACTTCGATTTGATTTTACTGTTGGCTTGACTCGATACGTAGTTGAGCAAAAATCCCTCAAACTTCCAGCAAAGATTTCTGCATTTGGTGGTGTCTGGAGATATGATGAGCCTCAAAAGGGTCGATACAGATACTTTCACCAGTGGGATCTAGAAGTTTATGGCAAGCCAAGTCTGGAATCAGATGCGGAAATAATAGAATTCACATCAAAATTCTTCTCAAAGCTGAATCTCAAAAACATAACAATTGACATTTCACACAGAAAACTTGTAGAAGCAGTTGTTGGCAAAATCTTTGGTTCTACAGATCAGCAGACAATTGGAGATATTTTCAGAGCAATAGACAAAGTTCAGAAAAAGAAAAAAGATGAAATCCTGTCTGAATTCACACAAAAAGGATATTCCAAGGAAAAACTCGAACAGATTCTTGAATTCTCCAAAATAAAGGGCCAGCCAAGCGAGGTAGAATCTGCATTTGATGTAGCACAAATTCCGGCATGGGATGAGCTAAAGCAATTGTTTGCATCTCTGAATAATAGAGGAGTTGCAAACATTCGCATCAATTTTGGCATAGTTCGTGGACTGGACTATTATTCCGGAGTGGTCTTTGAGGCATTTGACAGCTCGACTAGCTTTGGGGCTTTGGTTGGAGGTGGAAGATATGACAGTCTTCCAAAGGCATTTGGCCGAGATGACATTGGTGCAACAGGTGTTGCCGGTGGAGTTGAAAGAATAATTCTCTCACTTGAAACCCAAGGCCTGCAAACAACACAAACAACAATTCCAATTTCAGTTCTGTTTGTAAATGAAGACATGGCAAAACCTGCAATAAATATTGCATCAAAGCTTAGAGACAAAGGACTTGCAGTAGAAATCGATCTGGTTGGAAGGCCATTCAAAAAACAAATGGAAAACTCATCAAGCTCCAAATTCGCAATAATTGTAGCTCCAAAAGAATACTCCTCAGGCCAAGTCATAATAAAAAACATGGGAGATGGCAAGGAAACCGTAACTGATACCGAATCGCTATTTTCTAAAACTGATTCTCTATTTACTCTGTAAATGCACGAGTAAGCATCATTATTTCTGGACCGTTTGTCATGTTTCCAACAACTACCGAGTTGTTGTTTGCCAAAATCCCAGAAGAAATGTACGGAATTCCGCCGTTTATTGTTGCAGGTTCTAGCTTTACCTTCATGACGTCTGAAATTGCCTTGATGTCGTCTTCGTCAGTTTCTGGATGAATGATTCCGCCTATGTTATTTGCACAAACCATCACGCCAGCTTGGTGATAACCAGCAACTTTTTTCTGAATTACCTCTACACCAAGTGTGTCTTTGATTATCTTGACTGCCTCGCTTGGCATTTTAGGAGATACAACACTTCCCTTGTCGTTTGTCGCTATGAGGTTGCCAAGAGCATTATGTTTTGTATCCAAAATGCCGATGTTTAGCTTGGTTGATTTTTTCAAATAGTCTATTTCCCATTGTGAGCAAAGACTGGGCAAAAGCATTCCAGAGTTGTTAATCACCATCATTATGCCCAAAACACGTGTATTTGCTACTGACGCATAAACAATTTCTGCCTTTAGATACGATGCCAATGTCTTTGCCTTTGTGTCTGCAAAGCCATTTGGCACAAAAACAAAACCGTCGTTTGTCTTTGTATAAACGCCGATATTTGGGCCACGATACACATCATACTTGTAAATATCCAACTATTCGTTTTGCAAACAAAAAGATATGAACGTAAAGGTGCGATCTACACTCAAACAGTGTTATAATTTGTTGATCTTACAAAAATTCCCAGTCTAGTCCATGTTTTCTTTGTTTAGATTTAAATAACATTTCAATAGAGCGACAGCATGCCAATAGCAGAAAATTTCCCACAAGGACTAAAACCAACGGGTAAAATTATGCACTCTGATGGTCAACACTTTCATGTAATGTGGGGACCAGGCAGAAGCGATGCAGAATGTTTCCATGACGAAGCAGTCATCGCCGCATATGCATCTCGTGGAGAGACCCAAGTTCCATTAGGCGTTAGCGGAACAATGGTCGCAGTTGACTGGGATTCTTGTGTAGCAGATGGAGCATGCATTGAAGCTTGCCCAGTACAAGTCTTCCAGTGGTACAGAACTGAAATGGACATTCCGGCAAAAGACGTAATTGGCAAAACGTTTGAAGGTACAGGTAAATCAGTAAAAGAAGATAGAAAAGACAAAACTGACAAAGCAGATCCAATCAGAGAACATGATTGCATTTGGTGCATGGCCTGTGTTTCAGTTTGCCCGCCTTTAGCTATCAAAGTTGATCAAGCTAATCTGGAACACCATGAAAGAGCAGCTGCCACTCTGAGATAACTGACGGAAAAAATCCACACAATTAAAGAAAAATATTTTTTCTTTTTATTATTTGAAATTAGTTTGTACTAATTCTAAAACAATGATCGACTATTTCGACAACACTTTAAATATAATCTCAAAACTGTTAGTAACATGGGTATAGACATCGAATTCCCAACAAAACTCCAAACCGTCGGAAGAACAAGCCACGGTGACGGTGAACACTTTCACTTCATTTGGGGTACAGGAAGAAACGATGGTGAAGCATTTTCTGACGAAAACGTCAAAGCAGCATATGAGGCTCACGGCGAAGAACAAGTTCCATTAGGAATTCACGGTACAACTGTCGCAGTTGACTGGGATTCTTGTATTGCAGCAGGTTCATGCATGAGTGTATGTCCAGTGCAAACATTCCAATGGTACAGAACTGAGCAAGATATCGCTGCAAAAGATGTACTCAACGCTACATTTGCTGGAACTGGTAAAACAGAGCAAAATGAGAGACTAGACTATTCTGACAAGTCAATGCCAATCAGAGAACATGATTGCACAAATTGTCTTGCATGTCAGGAAATCTGTCCAACACACGCTATAGTCATTGAACAATCGTTCCTAGAATACCACGAAAAGGCAGCAGGAACCTTTGTAAAACTAGTTGGCAGCTCAGAAAATCCACACGCTCACCATTAAAAACAAACTTTTTTCTTTTTCTTTTAGATTTCTTTCCTAGCTGATTTACTAAAACAAATTTTAACAGGTTACTAGCACCGAAATTCGCAGAGGTCGCCTAGCTCGGTAGGGCGCGGGCCTTGAGAGCCTGTGTGCGCAAGCATCCGGGGGTTCAAATCCCTCTCTCTGCGCTCTTATTTTCCAAATTTGCTTAGTTCTGCCAATAATGCAGAAAGCTGGATCTCCGGGTTTGCACCGGACAAAATCCTGTAATCATATTTTGCGATAATTTCGGAGATTTCTACAATGTTTGGCTGCTTTGTCCTGTACATTGCCTCATTGATGTATTTCAAAAAGTCGGATTCCGACATTCCATAAACTTTGATCAGCTCAATCATTTTGGCTCTGGCATCGGCAATTTTGCCTGCAAGTGCCATTTTTAGCACTTCATCTACATCCTTGGTCTTTGTCAGCCCAGCAGAGGACTTGACATTTTCCTCGGTTATTCCTCCAAGGCTTGCAGTTGCCTGAAGCAGGTTAATTGCATGTCTTAGGTCGCCCTCGGTATAGTCATAAATTGCCTTGAGTCCGTCCTCATCTACCTTGACTTTTTCCTTTTTTGATATCTCTTTTAGCTGCCCAATAACGTCTTTTTCGGAAATGGCTGTAAACTTGAATACTGCACATCTGCTCTGAATCGGCTCTATTATCTTGGAAATATTATTTGCAATCATGACGAATCTGCATGATTTTGAGGCATCCTCTATGATTCTACGCAGAGCTGTTTGCGCATCAGATGTCATCTCATCTGCTTCGTCCAAAATTATCATCTTAAATGGAATGTTTGTATCAAGGCCTGCAAATTTAGAGAATTTTTTGACTCGTTCTCGAACCATGTTAATTCCGCGTTCATCAGATGCATTGAGTTCTAATGTGTACTCTTTCCATCCATCTCCCAATATCTGACGGCAAAGACAAAGCGCAAGTGTTGTTTTGCCAACTCCAGCAGATCCTGAAAACATCAGATGCGGAAGTTCTGCGACATTTTTTAATAATGCAGTTAAACTACCGACGATTTCTTTTTGATTTACCAGATCCGTTATTTTCTGCGGGCGGTATTTTTCAACCCACATCATGGAATCTGTCATTGATAAACCCTAGATTGCATTCTTAATAAATCACGCCTGAGGATCAAATGATCAAAGCTATTTGTAAACACATTTGATCGATCGTATCCATTAAATCCTTGAATCAAGTTTGATAACCATTGAAAATAAACGAGCTTTTGCAGATATACACAATAGGATATCAAACAGAAGAGGTAAAGACCGTAATCAATCACGATTTTAAGATCAATGTCTCAAATGTGATGATTTCCGGCAAGCAAGGAGAGGTAATCAACATGCCTCGCTGGATTGCACAAACTCTGGAATCTGACTCTCATGCAGAAATTCAAGAACCTGACATGGGAATTGAGCTTACACAGTCGATATCAAAAGAAAATTTTGTCGGCGAAGAACTGTCTCATTTGGAGCCAGACTTTTACATTAAAGTCAAAGGCTACATGGCAAGGCAATCAGAAAAAGAAAGGGACAAACTAGAATCATTGCTGTATACTCTGATCAGAAAAAGGCTGGGCAAGTTAATCCCAAGGGCAAATTCGATGGAGCTCACCGCCGAACTGGCAAAAAAACTCTCAGTTGAAGAGCGTTCACTATACAATACCATACACAACAACAGCACAGAATTCATGAAGCAAATCTTTGGTGAGAAGCAATGACGCTTGAAACACAGTCCCGAAGCGCAACAATAGACCAAGTACAGCACTTTCTTTCCTCATTCAAGGACAAGTCTGGCACATTTGTCTATGTAGAAGAAATCGACCAGATGATGGCAAAGCAGGCCAAGTACATCGTAGTTGACTATAATGATATTGTCTCGTACAAAGACATTGAGGTAAAATTCAATCTAGAGCCTGATGAAATTCTGTATGCGTTTTCTCGTGCAATCAAAAACATTCTAGAGGAGAGATTCCCGGATTATGCAACAAAAATCTCTGATGATATTCGCGTAAGAATTGCAAACTATCCGATTCAGCGTAGTCTGCGACAAATCAATGCTGAAGTAATTGGCAAGATGACCAGCGTTTCAGGCATGGTTGTCCGCTCATCAGAAGTAAAGCCTCTTGCAAGAAATGTTGTATACAAGTGTCCAGAAGGCCACATCACAGAAGTTCCACTAGAGCGCGGCCTCAGTATTTACACTCCAAGCAAGTGTACTAGCGAAAAATGCGCACACCGAGACCTCAGAATTGATCCAGAAAACAGCAAGTTCATTGATTTTCAAATTGTCAGATTGCAAGAGCTTCCAGAGGATCTTCCGCCAGGACAGCTTCCGCATTATATCGATGTCACCATAAAGCAAGACCTAGTAGATAATGCGCGTCCAGGAGACAGGATTATTCTGACCGGAGTTGTCAGAATTGAGCAAGAACAGATCACAGGAACGCGAGTAAACAGTGGACTGCACCGATTACGAATTGAAGGCAATAACATTGAATTTCTGGGAGGAAGAGGCGGCAAAAACTCGAGGCGCTCAGAACGAGAAGAAATATCTCCAGAAGAAGAGCGAATAATCAAGTCTTTGGCAAAAAACGCTGACATTTACGACAGACTGGTAAGCTCATTTGCTCCCCACATTCAGGGACACGCAATAATCAAAGAATCGATTTTACTCCTGATGGTTGGCTCTACCCAAAGAATAATGGGTGATGGAACCAAGATACGAGGCGACATTAACGTATTTTTGGTAGGAGATCCTGGTACTGCAAAATCCGAAATGCTCAAGTTTTGCGCAAGACTTGCCCCTAGAGGCCTTTATACGTCTGGTAGGGGATCAACTGCAGCTGGACTCACAGCTGCCGTAGTCAGAGACAAAACCGGAATCATGATGCTAGAGGCAGGCGCAGTTGTACTTGGAGATCAAGGTCTTGTATGCATTGACGAATTTGACAAAATGAAACCAGAAGACCGAAGTGCACTGCACGAAGTTATGGAACAACAATCTGCAAGTATTGCAAAAGGAGGAATCGTGGCTACCTTAAACGCCAGAACCTCGATTTTGGCTGCCGCAAACCCAATGTATGGCAAATACGATCCATTCAAAAACATTACAGAAAATGTTGCACTGCCAATTCCATTATTGACCAGATTTGATCTAATCTTTGTAGTCAGAGATATTCCATCAAAAGAAAGGGACAGAAACATTGCGCAGCATATAATTGGTCTGCACAAAAAATCTGCAACCGATACCAGATCACTAATCGATGCTGACATTTTTACAAAATATCTGGCATATTGCAAAAAATCAGATCCTCTTTTGACTCCAGATGCTGAAGAAAAAATTCTTGACTATTATCTAAAGATGAGAAATGTGGAATCAGAAGAAATGATCACAGTCACACCAAGACAGCTTGGAGGCCTGATCAGACTTGCAACTGCTCGAGCTAGATTACTAATGAAGGATCAAGTAGAAGCAGAAGATGCAGAGCGAGCAATATTTCTGATTCAAAGCATGCTGGAAGATGCTGGAGTCGATGTCAATACAGGCAAAGTAGATCTTGGCGTATTGCAGGGCAGACCACACAGCGAAGTATCAAAATTACAGCTATTCATGGATGTGCTAAAATCACTAGAAGGTGACAGCAAGACTCCAGTTGAGGAAAAGCTCTTTGTCAAGGAACTGACCAAGACAGGCAAATTCACAGAAGAAGAAGCAAGGAACTTTGTTCGAAGAATGCTCCGTGAAGCATCAATTTATGAATCCAAGCCAGGCCACTATAATCGTGTATGAAAATAGAAGATCTTGGATTGGCAGCTTCTGCACAAGCGTTATTCGCTGAACAGAAAATAACCAAACTGTATCCTCCTCAGGCTGATGCCGTCAAGGCAGGCTTGCTTGAAGGCAAAAATATCTTGGTCGCAGCCCCAACTGCCAGCGGAAAAACCCTGATTGCAATGCTTGCAATGATGCAGTTTTTGAGCACAAATGACGGCAAGATTGTCTATTTGACCCCGCTTCGAGCTCTAGCATCAGAGAAATTTACCGAATTCAAAAAAATGGAAAAAATCGATCTTGGAAGAAAAGTCACAGCAGCCATTTCTACTGGGGATTTTGATTCTGTGGACAAGGAATCTGAAAAAGCAGACATTATTGTTCTGACAAATGAGAAAATGGATTCTATAATCCGGCATGGGGCGGAATGGGTTGATAAAATTGGACTAGTGATTGCAGACGAAGTTCACATTATTGGCGACAAGGACCGTGGCCCGACACTGGAAATAGTACTAACAAAGCTCAAAGAACTACAATCAAAACCGCAGTTAGTTGGATTATCTGCAACAATTACAAATTCTGATGAAATTGCAGAATGGCTTGGATGCAAGCTTGTATCTAGCGACTGGCGACCAGTCCCGCTTACAGAAGGCATCTTTGATGGTGGAACAGTACAGTGGAATAATGGAGATCTTGATGAAATAGAGACAAGCATCAGAGGCCCTCCAATAGATCTGTGCCTTGACACAATAAAAAAAGGTGGACAGTCACTTGTTTTTGCGGAAACGCGAACACGTTCTGCATCTTTGGCAACAAAAGGCTCTGATGCTGTACTGAAATTCTTATCAGAAGATGAAAAAAAATACCTAGAGCAGGTCTCGCAAAAAATTCTTGACAACAACGAGCATACTGATTTAATCAAAACATTATCAGCTCTGCTAAAAAAAGGAGTAGGATTCCATCATGCAGGACTAAATCAAAACTGCAGAGAAATAGTAGAAACAGAATTCCGAGCAGGCAACATCAAGCTTTTGGCCTCAACTCCTACGCTTGCCGCAGGCGTGAACTTGCCTGCAAGACGAGTCGTCATATCAAGCGTTGTAAGATATGATGTAAAGGCAGGCGCAAACAAACCAATAAGCGTTCTAGAATACAAGCAACTGTGCGGACGTGCAGGCAGGCCACAATATGACAAATTTGGTGAGGCAATAATTGTTGGAAATGCAAATTCGTCAGATCTGGCGCAATATTACATCAATGGAACACCAGAACCAATAGAATCTCAATTAGCAGATGACAAGGCGCTACGAATTCACATTCTAAGCCATATTGTATCAAATCCAGGAATCAAAGGTGAGGAGCTGTTCGAGTTTTTCCAAAAAACATTGGCAGGACTGCAGACAAGAGCAAACACGCTAAAATTTTCAATAGAGATTGCAAAAAAATTTCTCATCCGAGAAAATCTGATAGTACAAAAGGCAGAAAGATTTGCAGCAACAGAGTTTGGCAAAAAAGTCTCAATGTTGTATATCGATCCAATAACTGCAATTTACTTTAGACGCGGACTGGAAGCAGTATCGGAATCAAGAAAGCACACACTTGGATTTTTGCATCTGGTAACTAGCAGCGAGGAATTCTTTCCAAAGTTTTCCCTTCGCAATAAAGACTATGAAACACTTGGAACAATGATCGAAAACAAATCATCTGAGCTAATCGAGCCGATTTCAGAATATGATTGTAATCGAAGCCTTTTGGCATTATATTCTTGGATTTCAGAATCATCAGAGATTCACCTATCTGATAATCTTGGAATAGAGTCTGGCGATATGCACAGAATGGCAGAAACTACCGACTGGCTTGTTTACTGCCTGTATGAGCTTGCCAAACTAGCGGAGCGAGCCGACTTGCTTGAAGAAATATCCACACTGCGTAAAAGAATCTCTTATGGAATCAAAGAAGAACTCGTGGAACTGATTCAGATTAGAGGAATTGGACGCGTGCGCGCACGAAAATTGTACACTCATGGCATAAAATCAATAGAAGATCTGCAAAAAATTCCAGTCAACAAGCTGGCCGAGATTGATAAAATCGGCCCAACCATTGCAGATAATATTAAATCTCAACTCAAAAAAGTGAGATAATTGCAAGACTATATCGTTGCAGGAATTGTCGCATCGGCAATTGCATTTTTTGTAGTTCTAGGTTTGGTCCCACCACTGCTCAAGATTTTGACTAGGAAAAATTGGGCTGTAAAAGACGTAAACAGAAAAGGAGGCGCAATGGTGCCAAGACCTGGCGGTCCTGTAATTCTAGCAGGAATCATTCTTTCAGAAATATCACTTTACTTTCTTTTACCATACAATTCTCACATAACAAAGGGAATTACTGCATTATTGCTAACGACTACTATCAGCTTTGTAGTTGGTTTTATTGATGACAGAAAAGTAATGGGTGGTTGGTTCAAGCCTTTGGCTCTGGTGATTGCTGCAATTCCGATTATAGTGCTTGGCGCATACGAGCCAAACTTGGACTTTCCGTTGTTTGGTGATGTGAAAATCCCAGCACTATATTTGGGCTTGATTCTGATCTTGATTCCAATTACTGGCAATACAATAAACTCTATTGATGTCATGAATGGAATCGCCAGTGGCTTTATGACAATTGCATCATTTTCTCTTGTTCTAGTGCTCTTTATTTTGCAAAATTATTCCGTTGCAATAATGACTCTGCCAATAGCACTTACATCTCTTGCTTTTTACAAATACCACAAGTTCCCAGCAAGAATATTTCCAGGCGATTCTGGAGCGCTGACTCTTGGGGCTGCATATGGGGCAATTGCAATAATCGGACGAGTGGAGATTATTGCAATAATCGCTCTTTTGCCTGCAGTGATTAACTCATTTTTGTTCCTATCTAGTGTCAAAAGAATAGTAGAACACAGGCAAATCAAAAGACCAACCATTCTACAAGATGATTATACCATTGCGGCCACAAAAGAGCCAGATGCACCTGTAACCTTGGTGCGACTATTGGTTGCAGCCAAACCGTTAACAGAAAAACAAATCGGCATTGCAATAT